>CBIMJO010001119.1:0-4083 GCA_966244135.1 uncultured Actinocrispum sp.
GTCAGCGACCGGTCGCGTTCCAGCCAGGTCGGGTGCGTTCGCCACAGGTCGAGAAATCGTTGCCAGCCAACGGGTCCTAGCCGGGCCGGGCGCCCGTGACCACGCCAGGCCAGCGGTGCGTGCCCGGCGAGCCGCGCGGCGTCAAGGTCGGCGTACAGTTCGCGGGTGCGCAGGATGTCGGCACGGATCAAATAGGTGGACGCGACGAGAAGTGCCGCCCGTATCACGCCGCGCAGTCCCAGTTGCCACTGGTCGCGCCAGGTTTCGATGGCTGCCGTGAACGACATCTCGTCGATCCGCGGAAAGATCGTGGTCACCACGTACGGCAGTACCACGCAGATGAGGAATGCGCGCCACAAAGCCACTGTCGCGTACGTGATGTCGACATCGCGGTTGTGGATGTGCGCGAGCTCATGCAGGACAACGTCCCGCAGCACGGCCGGTTCCGCACTGCTGCGCGCGATCAGGCCGGCGTCGAGGCAGACTGTGTACCTGCCCAGCCGGCCGAAGACGACCGCACTGGCCGTGCCGGCCCGCAGGTCGATCACGAAGTCCGGTGCGCTGCGCAGCCCGGTGCGCTGCACCAGGTCCGACAGTCGCCGGGACAGATCGTCGGTCGCGGCGAGATCGACGGGCAACAACCGCCCACGTCTGCGCCGCCAGGCCGGTGTGAGCAAATAGATCAGGAGCGCGACGATGAAGACGGCCACGGTGCCCGCGATCATCCAGCCGGCCGGTGACCGCACGCCGTGCGCTGCCTGGCACGCGTCGATGAACGCGCTGTTCACAACCACCCTGCCGGTGACAGCGGGCTGAGCCGGATCACCACCTGCCGCCATAGTGCACAGGGAGGACCACTTCTCGGAATCCGCGCCCCGCGGCACAACACTCGACAGCAGCAGCAGGCTGTCCACCGCGACGAACAACAACAGCAGCGCGAACCGCAGCGCGGTACCGGCACCGAGAACTCTGGCGTGCACGGCCACCGCACCCGTCACAGGGTTCGCAGCGATCGCGACCACCTCCCCCGAAGCGGTTGATCAGTTCGGCTCCGGGCTGTCCCCGTCTGCCGGGTCGTCCAGGATCTGCCCCCTCACGAGCAGACGACGCATCACAGCGTCAGCAAGGGATTCCGCACGTTGCTGGTCCATTCCGTTGCTCAGCGCGGAGTTCCTCGTCTTCGTCCACACGTCCTCGATCTGTTCCTTGGTCAGCGGCGGCACGACCGACGCGGTTTTGGCTCGGCGGAACAGTTTCCGCAGGCCGGCCTTGGCAGCCTTGCCACTACCGGTGATCGCGCTGTTGGTGAACCGCTTGGCCGCCTCGCTGGCCACAACCCACACCACCGGGCTGGCCAGGGCGACCATCTCGCTCAACCCGAAACCGAGCAGATCCCGGCGACGCCTGCGTCGCGTCAGCAACTTCAGGACTTGTTCGTCATCGAGCCGGCGCAGCCGATCCACCAGAGGAAGCTCTTCGGGCGCGACCTCGCTGATCACATCCCGCACCACATCACGGACCAGCAGCGCAGGCTGGTGCGACGGGTCGTGACCGGCCGTTCCCATCCAGAGATCCCTCCTGTGGATGTCACGCTGCGTACCGACAAGCCTACTGGAAATCACCGGCAGCAACGGAGCGGGGTTCCGGCCAACCGGCCCGTAGACGCCGTACGTACAGGGCTCCCGGCTACTCGCACCGCCTCCTGACTCACCAGGACCCGGCGGCGTCGCGGAGGTGGCAGCTGCGGCGTGCTCAGACGGTGATCGACATCAAAGCCCAGGTGTACCAACGGCTTGGGCTCAGGCTGACCTACCCGCCCGCCACCCGGACCGCATGGGCCGAGGTATCGGGCTAAATTCGCTTGATTTCGGCTACGTGGCATCGGTGGACTGTGGCGACGCCGGTATTCCAGGGAGGCAGCGGCAGCGATGGAGATCCGTTCCACGACCGACGAGGACCTCAAGGTCTCCGTCGACGCGATGCATGCCGCGTTCGGGCTGTTCCCGTCGACTCCCGCCGAGGACGGCAGCGGGGTGTGGTGGTCGGCGCTGGAGATGGATCGCCATCTGCTCGCGGTGACGGGGGAGGGGCGGCCGGTCGGGACCGCCGGTTCGTACTCGTTCGAGCTCACCCTGCCCGGCGACGTCGTTGTCCCGGCCGCTGGGGTGACCGCCGTCGGGGTCCTGCCTTCGCACCGGCGGCAGGGTGTGCTCAGCGCGATGATGCGCTACCAGCTCGCCGACCTGCGCACTCGGGGCGAGTTCCTCGCTGTGCTACTGGCCTCCGAGGCCACGATCTACGGCAGGTACGGCTACGGACCCGCCACCCACATGCAGAAGCTGACCGTGCCGCGCCACAAGACCGCCTTTGCCCCGACGCGTGCCACACGCGAAGTCCCGGAGACCGGCTCGGTCGAGGTACGAAGCCGGGCCGGGTGCGGCGAGATCCTGGAAGAGGTCTACGACCGGTACCGGCGGGTTCAGCCCGGCGCGCTGTCCCGGCCGCACCGCTGGTGGACCGCGGGTGCGGGGCGGGCCCCGATCTCTCCGGAGCCGCGTTATATCGCCGTTCACCGCGACAGCGACGGTGTCCCGGACGGTTACGCCAGTTACCAGCGAGAGTCCGGCACGCTGACGGTCGACGAGATCATCGCCGTCGACGACGCCGTCTTCACGGCCCTGGCCCGGTTCCTGTTGGGCCACGACCTGGTCACTGAGGTCGTGGTCAACAAGGTCCCGGTCGACACCCCGCTGCGCTGGCAGCTCGCGGACTTCCGAGCCGCGCAGGTCAGCGACGACACCGACTGGCTGTGGGTTCGGCTGCTGGACGTCCCGCAGGCGCTGACCGCGCGCGGCTGGTTCACCGATGGCGAGATCGTCCTCGACGTCGACGACCCGTTCCTCGGCGAGCATGACCGCTACCTGCTGACCATCCGGGACGGGAAGGCCGAATGCGTCCGGACCGACCGGGAACCGGACCTGTCCCTGGACGTCCGCGACCTCGGCTCGATCTACCTCGGCGGCACCGCCCCGAGCGCACTGGTGCGCGCCGGGCACGTCGAGGCCCACCATTCAGGCGCGACCGCCCTCGCCGACGCACTGTTCCGCGTCGAGCGGTCGCCGCACTGCCTGCACTGGTTCTGACCGCGGCGCCTCAACCGACCAGGTCCGGGAATCTCGTGGCCAGGTCGGCCGGGCTGGGCATCTGGTCGATCTCGCCGCGCAGCCGCTTGGCCGCCACGCGGAACGACTCGTCCGCCAGGATCTGTTCGAGTTTCTGGACGACTGCGTCCGCGGTGGCCTCCTTGGGCGTCAGCATCAGGCCCGCGCCCGAGTGCGTCACGGCGCGCGCGTTGGTCGGCTGGTCGGCGTAGCCAGGGATGATCAACTGCGGGACGCCGGCGGCGAGTGCGCCGAGCATCGCGCCGCTGCCGCCGTGGTGCACGGTGACGTCGACGTGGGGCCACAGCTGGCCTTGGGGCACCCAACGCCCGGCCCAGACCGAATCCGGCAGCGGACCGAGGTCGGCGGGATCAACGGGGCCGGTCGCCACCAGCACCCGCAGATCGAGCCGGGTCAGCCCGTGGATCACGCGCTTGAGCGTGTCGGCCGTGCTGTAGATGGTGCCCAGCGTGACGTACGCGAGCGGACGGCCCGGTTGCTGGACGAACCGCGGCAGCTCGCCAGGTTCGCTGTAGGAGACCGGGCGAAGTTCGACGCGATTGCCGAGTGCGAGGAAGTCCGGGCGCTGCAAGGAAGGCGGGCAGATGTCGATCGTCGGGTGCCCGAGCAGACCCGGATACTGCTCCGGCAGTTCGAGACCAAGCTCCTCGGCGTAAGCGCGCAGGTACACGTTGCACGCATCTGGCAGGGCACCGCGCAGTGCACGGCCGAAACCGTGGACGTACGCCGGGATGTCCGCGAGCTGAGCGGCCAGGCCCGCGCCGGGATTGCCCGGATCGTGGATCACCACATCGGGCCGCACGTCGGCGAGGACAGGGGCGAGATCGGCGACGAACTCCCGTGGCACGACCTCGCCGAGCACCTTGCCGCCGCGGTCCAGCATCTGCTGCGGCGTGAGGTC
>CBIMJO010001120.1:0-4081 GCA_966244135.1 uncultured Actinocrispum sp.
TGGGACTGCTGGTGCTGATGGTCTTCGCGGCTTTGCGGGTGACCCGGTTGACCGTCGCTCACCGGACGGGTGCAATTAGGACACTCGCCGTTTTGAGTGTCATCTGGGTTTTCTGTGCGGCTTTCGGTCTTCCGGTCGCTTCGCGCAGTGCCGCCGGATACACGTATCTGCAGACGCACCAGGTGACGCACAACATCGCGGACGCCAAGAGTTTCAAGGAAGAGGTGGCCGTCGACGCGTTCCGGTCCTCTTCGGACCTGTTGAACGGGTTGCGCGGCAAGGATGTCGTGTTCACGTTCATCGAGAGCTACGGCAAGGTCGCGATCTCCGACCCGGCGATCGCGCCGGGCGTGAACTCGGTGCTGCAGAACGGGACCACCGCCCTGCACAACGCCGGGTTCGGGGTGCGCAGCGCCTTCCTGACCTCGCCGACGTTCGGCGGCGGGAGCTGGCTGGCGCACTCGACGTTCCAGTCGGGTGTGTGGATCAGCAACCAGCACCGCTATGACTCCCTTGTGGAGGGTGACCGGTTCACCTTCAGCCACGCGTTCAAGAAGTCGGGCTGGCGGACGGTGGGCGATCTGCCGGAGAACATGTACGACTGGCCCGAGGGCAAGTTCTACGACTACGACAAGCTTTACGACTCACGCAACGTGGGTTACAAGGGCCCCAAGTACTTCTACGCGCAGATGCCCGACCAGTACACGATGTCCGCGTTCCAGCGGCTGGAGCGCACCCCCGGCCACGCCCCACTGATGGCCGAGATCGACCTGGTGACCAGCCACACCCCATGGGCGCCACTGCCCTCAATGGTCGACTGGGACAAGGTCGGCGACGGCAGCATCTTCGGCCCGCAACCCGCGGCGGCCAAGCAGCCGAACGACGTCTGGCCGGACCAGGGCAAGATCAAGGCGGCCTACGGCCAATCGATCCAGTACAGCCTCACGACCCTGATCGAGTACCTCCAGCGCCACGGCGACGACAACCTCGTGCTGGTCTTCCTGGGCGACCACCAGCCGCAGCCCATCGTCAGCGGCGAGGGCGCCAGCCACGACGTCCCCATCACCCTCGTGGCCAAGGACCCCGCCGTCCTCGACCGGATCGCCCCCTGGGGCTGGGAGGACAACCTCAGGCCGAGCGACCACGCCCCCGTCTGGCCGATGAGCGCCTTCCGCGACCGCTTCTTCACCGCCTTCGGCCCCACCACCCCACCCCCAGCCACCCAAGGCATCCGCCCACCAGGCTGATGCCGCGAGTCGTCAGACCGTGCCGGTCCAGTACAGGGGGTTGGTCTTCTCGAAGACGACCTTGATGGTGACCTCGGCGGGGGTGACGGGCAGGGCGGTGACGATGCCGAGCTTGCCTTCCTTGCCGGGCAGGACATCGGCCTGGAGTTTGTCGCCGATCTGCTTCTGCTGGTCGGTGAGCAGGGTGGCGGGGGCGCCGTTGGCGGTGGCCGAGAAGGTGAAGTCGGCGGCCTGCAGGGCCTGCTGGGTGGTGTTGCGGACGGTGACCTCGAAGCGCAGGCCGCGGGTCAGGTCCTTGCCGCGGGCGGGGTCGGCGGGCAGCTCGAACGCCACCGGCGTGCCCACCACGATCACCCCACGCTTACCGGGCCGCTCCTGCCCGAACTGCATCACCTGCGGAGCCGCACTCGTGCTGGTGGTGGTCTTCGCCGACGGGCTCTGCGGCGCCCCCGGCTTGGCCGGCGCCCCCGTCGAACACCCCGCCACCATCACACCCGCCACCATCACACCCGCCACCAACGCCATACCTACGCGCTTCACGACACCCCAATTGTCTGAAAGATCCGATCCAGTATCGAGCGTACCCGTTGTCCGGACAGGGCCGCCGGATACCCTAGGTGCGTGGGGGCGCAAGGCCCATGAGCAGTTGCTCGCCGCAGAACGCCAGCACGGCCGACGGATCCTGTTCGCGATGCGGGAGCAGGGCCGCAGCGTGAAGGACCTCTCCGAGGACGAGTTCGCGGCCGTCAACCACGCGTTGTCCCAGCTGAACATGCTGGCCTGCCGCGAAGGAGGCAGGCTTCATCTCCCTGCGGGACGAACAGAACCTTGAGCCGGTCTGGCCGTTCCTGCGTGCCCTCGCGGGCGAGCCTGCTAGCCCGGCACCGTCGCCGTGATGAAGGGGTCGGGGTCGGCGATGATGGCGCGGACGGCGGATGTGGCGGCGCCGCGGATGGCGGCCTCGGTGCCGAGGGTGGACTGCAGGATGGTGATGGGGGACCACGCTGCGCTGACGACGCGGAGGGTGAGTTCGTCCTGTAGCGGTTCGTGCAGCCACGGTGCGAGGGCGGCGTAGGTGCCGCCCAGCACGATGGTGGGCACGTCCAGGAGGTTGACCACATTGGACAGTGCGGTGCCGAGATAGCGGGCCACCGGGCGCACGGCCGTCAAAGCCTTGCGGTCACCGGATTCCAGCCGCGCGACCAACGCCGGGACGTCGGAGACCCCGGACTGCGCGAGGATGGCGTCCTGCCCGGCGACCGCTTCGAGGCAACCCCGCGCACCACAGGAACACTGGGGACCCTTGGCGTCCACGGAGAGGTGCCCGATCTCGCCGCCGAACCCCCGCACGCCCTCGAACAGCGTCCCGTCCATCACGATCCCGGCGCCGATGCCGATCTCGGCCGACACGTGGATGAAGTCGCGCAGCTCGGGGTGCTCGCCGCTCCACATCTCGCCCAGCGCGGCGAAGTTCGCCTCGTTGCCCGCCAGCACCGGGATGTCCGCCAGGGCCGCGCGGTCGCGCAGTTCCGCGGGGATGTCCACGTCGCGCCAGCCGAGGTTGGGGGCGGTGCGCAGCAGGCCCGTCGAGTTCTCCACCAGACCGGGGACGGCCACCCCGATGCCGCCGACGACCACCGGCAGCTCCGAGAACGCGGACCGGATCGCCCGCGCCACCTTCACCAGCACCCGGTTGGCCGGCTGCGCCCGGTTGTCCGCGGGACGGATCCGCTGGCGGCTGACCCGGCCGGTCAGGTCGACCAGGCAGGTGGCGATGTAGTCCACCCCGATCTCCACGCCCAGGCCGTGCGGCCCGGCGGGGGACAGGGTCAGCGCGGTGCCGCGCCGGCCGGGGCCCTCCCGGTGCGCGGGCTCACCGTCCACCACGAGGCCGGCGGTGATCGCGCGATCGACCAGACTGGACACGGTGGCCTTGGTCAGGCCCGTGCGCGCGGCCACGCCCGCCCGGGAGATCCCGGGCGAGTCGGCGATGGCGCCGAGCACCAGCGCGGAGTTGTGTCGGCGCACTGTGTGCTGGCCCGCTGGCCGCGGTTGGGTCACCACGTCATGCTAATGGCGCGACTGGGTACACAAGTAGTTGCCTCGCCGCATCACCACGATTAAGTTTAGGCATCGAACTATTCGATTCGAGACCGGGAGTGATCGTGACGGACCCAGTCAAGTTCAGCTTCGGCCTGTGGACCGTGGGATGGCGCGCTGTGGACCCGTTCGGGGAGGCGACCAGGCCCGCGCTGGACCCGGTGGAGGCCGTGCACAAGCTGGCCGAGCTGGGCGCATACGGCGTCACCTTCCACGACGACGACCTGATCCCGTTCGGGTCGGACGACACCGCCCGGGACGCCCAGATCGCCCGGTTCAAGCAGGCGCTGGCCGACACCGGGCTCGTGGTCCCGATGGCCACGACGAACCTGTTCACCCACCCGGTGTTCCGCGACGGCGGCCTGACCAGCAACGACCGTGCGGTCCGCCGGTACGCGCTGCGCAAGGTCATGCGCAACATGGACCTGGCCGCCGAGCTGGGCGCGCACACCTACGTGCTGTGGGGCGGGCGTGAGGGCTCGGAGACCGACGCCGCCAAGGACGTCGCCGCCGCGCTGGACCGCTACCGCGAGGGCATCGACACCCTGGCCCAGTACGTCAAGGACAACGACTACGGCCTCCGGCTCGCGCTGGAGCCCAAGCCGAACGAGCCCCGCGGCGATATCTTCCTGCCCACCATCGGGCACGCGCTGGCGTTCATCTCCCAGTTGGAGCACCACGACATCGTCGGGCTCAACCCGGAGGTCGGGCACGAGCAGATGGCCGGGCTGAAC
>CBIMJO010001121.1:0-4079 GCA_966244135.1 uncultured Actinocrispum sp.
GTCCTGGTCACCAGTTCGGTGCTGGAGGCCCTGGAGGCCGCGACCGTCATCAAGCCCTACCTGCCGACCCATTACTGGCTGTCGTGGATCGACTTCTTCCGCGACCCGATCCTGTGGCGCAACATCGACAACGGCGTGGTCCTGCAGCTTGTCTACATCGGACTGTTCTTCGCCGCTGCCTGGGCGAACTTCGCCACCAAGGACGTAACGAGTTAGGGAAGCCGGGGGGAACTTTTTCGGAACAAGACCGTGCCAAGGTTGTGCTCACGGTGGTTCCGCACCGTGATGGCCCGTGGCCTTGCCACCCCCCGCAGGTCACGGGCCCTGTACAAATACCGGACCGACTGGCCGAAGGACCAGGCCAGCGCGACCAGCGCCAGCGCCACCAAGCCGAACGAAACGGCCAGCGG
Source organism: uncultured Actinocrispum sp. (assembly GCA_966244135.1). GTDB lineage: Bacteria > Actinomycetota > Actinomycetes > Mycobacteriales > Pseudonocardiaceae > Kibdelosporangium. The sequence continues at coordinate 411 of CBIMJO010001121.1, forward strand.
CAAAATCCCGGACGCCGCAACGACAAGGATCACGCCCTGCAGCGCGGCCACCGTCTTGGCCACCATGCTCACCGGCAGGGACCCGCGCAGCCACGGCATGGCCCAGCCCGCGGCGACGTACACGTACCGCATCAGCCCGATCGCCAGCACCCACACCCCGTGGCTCTGCGCGACGAAAGCGCTGAGCACCAGGATCAGGAACGCGTCGACCTCCATGTCGAACCGCGCTCCCAGCGGCGACGAGGTCCCGGTGCGGCGCGCGACCTTGCCGTCGACCGCGTCCAGTGCCAACGCGATCGACGCGACGATCACGAACAACACCATCGGTGGTGGCTGGTTCACGGTGTCCGCCACCATCGCGGTGACGCAGCCCACCAGAGTGGCCCGGGCCAATGTGACGTAGTCGGCCGGCCCCAGCTTGTACACACCGGACCGATACAGGGCGGTGATGACGACCGTGCTGTAGCCCACGCCGGCCACCCAGCCGATCAGGCCGAGCCCGGCCGCGAGGCTGAGCAGGCCCAGGAGAACCAATTGGCCGGCCGCGCCGGCGCCGAGTGCGACTCTGCTCGTCCTGCTCACTGCTGACCTTCCCCGTATCGTGTCCCGAGCCTAGTCGACTCGGGAGGAAAACCTTGACAGAGCGCGCTTTCTGGCTGGCCTCGCCCGGCGTGGGCGAGATCCGGCCAGTGGGGCTGGCGGAGCGTGGACCGGACGACCTGCTTGTGCGCACCCTGTACAGCGGTGTGTCCAGAGGCACGGAGACCCTCGTGTTCCGCGGCCTGGTGCCGGACAACCAGCACGACGCCATGCGGGCCCCGTTCCAGGACGGTGACTTTCCGGCGCCGGTCAAATACGGCTACCTGAACGTCGGCCTCGTCGAGGAGGGACCGGCGGAGCTCGCCGGCCGGACCGTGTTCTGCCTCTATCCACATCAGACCAGATACGTCGTGCCGGCCCAGATGGTTCACCTCGTCCCCGACTCGGTACCGGCGGCCCGCGCGGTTCTCGCCGGAACCGTGGAGACCGCGGTCAACGCCGTCTGGGATGCCAGACCGCGGCTCGGTGACCGGATCGCCGTCATCGGCGCGGGAATGGTCGGCGCGAGCATCGCCAAGTTGTTGAACGGGTACCCAGTCGTCGAAGTCCAACTCGTCGATGTGGACCAAGAAAAGGCGGCGATAGCCAAAGCCTTCGGTATCGACTTCGTCACACCCGAACAGGCCCAAGGCGGCTGCGACCTGGTGGTGCACGCCAGCGCGACCGAACAGGGCCTCGCCCGCGCCTTGGAGTTGGCGGCGCCGGAAGGCACTGTGCTGGAGGTCAGCTGGTACGGCGGCAGGCCGGTGAGCGTGCCGCTCGGGGAGTGGTTCCACTCCCGGCGGCTGCGGATCCAGGCGAGCCAGGTGGGGGTGGTGGCGCACCCGCGCCGCGACTACGGCACGCGAATGGCCACTGCGTTACAACTGCTCGCGGACCCCGCGTTCGACGCGCTGATCAGCGGCGAAGTGGCCTTCGACGACCTGCCGGAGATCATGCCGAAGCTGGCGAGCGGTGAACTACGGGCGCTGTGTTTGCGTATTGGTTATGGGAGCGCATAGGAAGGGGAACAGGTGTTCAGCCTGACCGTCCGCGATCACGTCATGATCGCGCACAGTTTCCAGGGCGAGGTCTTCGGGCCGGCCCAGCGGCTGCACGGGGCGACTTTCGTGGTGGACGCGACGTTCCACCGCGCCGAGCTGGACGCGGACAACATCGTGGTCGACATCGGCCTGGCCACGGTGCAGCTCAAGGAGGTGCTGGACGCCTTCAACTACCGGAACCTGGACGACCTGCCCGAGTTCAAGGGCGTGAACACGTCGACCGAGTTCCTGGCCCGCTACATCGCCGACCGGATCGCCGAGCGCATCCACGACGGCAGGCTCGGTGAGCCTGCCCGCGTCATCGGTGAGATCGAGGTCACCCTGCGTGAGTCGCACGTCGCCTGGGCGGGATACCGGCGGGCCCTGTGACCGTTTTCGTGCTCCCGGGCGACGTGGCCGATGTGACCGTCTCGAGCGGTGGCAACAGCTACGACCTGCGGATGTCCCAGGCCTTGCGCCCCGTGGTGCACGCCGTCGGCGGCGGCTGGCCGCTTCCCGGCCCGGCCGCCCGCGACGAACTGGACCGTACGCTGCGTGACCTGCCTGGCGGCACCACCGTGCTGCTGGACGGGCTCGTGGCCTGCGGCGTTCCCGAGGTCGTCGTCCCGCAGGCCCAGCGCCTGCGGGTGGCGGTCCTCGTGCACATGCCCCTGGTCGACGAGACCGGCCGCGACCCGCAGGTGGCCGCCGGGCTGGACGCCAAGGAGCGGCAGACCCTGCACGCGGCGCACGCGGTCATCGCGACCAGCGAGTGGTCCGCGGCGCGGCTGGTCCGCCACCACGAGTTACCCGCCGAGCGTGTGCACGTGGTGTCCCCGGGTGTCGACCCGGCGCCGGTCGCACCCGGTACGGGCTCGCGGCTGCTGTGTGTGGCCGCCGTTACCCCGCACAAGGCGCAGGACGTGCTCGCTCGCGCGTTGGCCCAGCTCACGGACCTGGACTGGACGTGTCACTGCGTGGGCTCGCTGGCCCGCAACCCCGGCTACGTCGAGGAGCTGCGCGCCCTGATCGACCGGCATGGACTGACCGGGCGGATGCTGCTGACCGGCCCGAAGTCCGCCGAGGACCTCGAGACCGCGTACGCCGAAGCGGACCTGGCGGTGCTGCCGTCGCTCGGCGAGACGTATGGCATGGTGATCACCGAAGCGCTGGCGCACGGGCTCCCGGTGCTGGTCACGGCGGCGAACGCCGGGCCGGGCACACTGGGCCGCGCGCCGGACGGGACCGTTCCCGGCATGCTGGTCAGCCCCGGGGACCCCGATGACCTGGCGGCCGCCCTGCGCCGCTTCCTGACCGAACCCGGCCTCCGGCGAGGGCTGCGCACGTCCGCCCTCGCCCGCCGGGACACGTTGACCGGCTGGGACACCACCGCGGCACGGCTCGCGCGGGTGCTCGGCGACCTGGAGAAGGGGCCGCAGTGCGCAGCATCAGCTCGCTGACCACGATTCCGCCGGAGTGGCTGCGGCTGCGCGAGGGCGCGGACGCGGCGGCCCGCTCGACGGACCTCGTCGAGCTGCTCAAGGCCCGGCTGACCGGCGACCTGATCGTCCGCGACCTCGGCTGCGGCACCGGGTCGATGGGCCGCTGGCTCAGCCCGAAGCTGCCCGGCAGGCAGCGCTGGATCCTGCACGACCGCGACCCGCAGCTGCTGGCCCTGGCCATCACCGACAACGCCATCGCCGAGCAGCGCGACATCACCAGCCTGCGCGCGTCCGAGCTGGCCGGGACCTCGCTGGTCACCGCGTCGGCCCTGCTCGACCTGCTCACCGCGGCCGAGGTCACCGATCTGGTGCAGGCGTGCGTCAAAGCGGGCTCGCCCGCGTTGTTCGCGCTGAATGTCGCGGGAAAGGTCGAATTCGCCACTCCGGACCCGTTGGACGCGCAGTTCGAAGCGGCGTTCAACGCGCACCAGCGCCGTACGGTCGACGGCCGGACACTGCTCGGTCCCGACGCGGCCGAGGTCGCGGCCGAGGCGTTCGCCGGTTTCGAGGTGCACCTGCGGCCCAGCCCCTGGCGGCTGGGCCCC
>CBIMJO010001122.1:0-4077 GCA_966244135.1 uncultured Actinocrispum sp.
GCCGGGCCTGACCGCAACGACGCCGAATGCGCGCCGCACGGGTGTATCCGTGCGGCCCCGGGGTCTCGTAACCGCTAGTTGCGGACGATGGTGAAGGTCGTCGTGGTGTTCTTGATGTCCTGGAAGTTGTTGCTCAGCCTGAGGTTGTTGAAGGTCACCGAGCCGCGGGCCGGGCCTTCGCCGGGCTCGGGCAGCTCGTTGGCCCACAGGCCGAAGCCGGACTTCTCGGTGAACGCGTCACCGCTGCGCTGCGCCCCGCTGATCGACACGTTGGTGAAGATCGTGTCGGTGATCGGGTTCAGCGGCGAGCCGCCCACATAGTCGGTCTGGAACATGATCCCGCTGTAGGTGGGATCGACTATGTCCACGTCGGTCACACGGATCGCGCGGTACAACGTGTTGGCCGAGAAGATCCAGATCGCCGGGAACGTCTGCGCGCCCCAGAAGTGGCCGCCGTCGCGCACCAGCGAGATGTTCGAGAACTCGGTGATCCCCGGCCCGAAGTCGCGCATGGGGAAGCCGAAGTTCAGCGAGCTGATGGTGATGCCCGCGTAGGTGAGCGTGTCGGCGATGTACATGTTGCGGAAGGTGTTGCTCTGCCCGCCGTACACCGCGAGACCCGCCGCCCGCCACGGCAGCAGCGCCGTGAGGTTCTCGAACACGTTCCCGCTCTGGTCGCCGCCGCCCTGGTCGGTGGCCGCGAACAACGCGAAGCTGTCGTCACCCGTGCTGCGGGCCTCGACGTTCGCGACGCGGTTGTTGGTGCTGCCGTTGGTCAGGTTGATGCCGTCGGCGAACGTGTCCCGGATCCGCGAGTTGGTGATCGTCACGTTGTGCACGTTGGTGCCCCAGAACATGACGATCATGTGCTCGACCCAGACGTTGTCGATGGTCAGCCCGGTCACGCCGGTGATGTTGAAGACCTTGCCGGGGCCGTCGATCCTGCTGACGTAGTTGCCCCAGTAGGAGAACCCGGCGAACGACGAGCCACCTGCCGACGACTGCACATCGATGCCGACGTCCGTGCCTTCCTGGTTGGCCGGCGCGATGAACCGGGTGAACCAGGGACCGGCGCCGACAACGCGGATCGCCTTGCCGTACACGTTGAACTTGCCGGTGGTCTGGTAGTCACCCGCGGGCAGGTAGACACCGGTGAGCGTGGTGTCCTGCCGGACCCGGTCGAAGGCGTTCTGCACGTCCTGGTGACTGAATCCGGCCGGCACCGCGAGGTGTGCCGGGTCGGGGTTGCCGATCGCAGAGACCTGCTCGAAGTTCACGAAGTCGACCGCGGTGTTCACGCCGGAACCGCCTCGCTGCAACCGGATCTTGCTCCCGGCTGGGACGTTCGTGCCGAGCAGGACGCTGGCCTCGTCGTAGATGTGCCGCGGTCCGCCCGCGCCCGGCGAGTTGCCCGGACCCGCCTCGGCCCCGTACAGCCAGGCGTACTTCGAGGTCAGGCTGATCGACTTGAGGAACGTGCCGTTGACGTAAATGTCCAAGGAGGACGTTATGCCACCACCGCCGGCCGAGTCCGGGATCGAGAACCGGGTCACCAGGGTGTTGGTCGGCTGGGTGTTGGTGAACTCCACCGACGCGCCGGTGCTGTTCAACATCACCGCGCGACGCCCGGACGCCTCACCGCCGAAATCGCCGATCGTCCTGTTAGGACCGACAAGCGAGGCGCCTCCGCCGAGGACACCGTTCTCGGCCTCGATGGACTCGTACGGCATGTTGGCGCCGCGGCCGACGAACAGCGAGACCGTGCTGGTGTTGTTGGCCTGCTTGACCGGCAGCTCGTTGGCGTCGTTGGCGATCACAGTCTTCACGTTGAACCGGCCATTGGCTGCGGTCCACGAACCCATGTTCACCGGGGCCGTGGTGGCACCGGCCGCGATGGCCCCGTTGAACGAACCGCTGAGGTTGGCCACCACTGCGCCGCTGGTCGCATCGGACACCTGCAGCGTGATGTTGTGCGCGCCACCGGCCGAGGCGATCGTGCCCTGGTTCTTGATGGCCACGCTGAAGTTCACCGAGTTGCCCGCGGACGGGTTGTTCGGCGTCCAGCTCACCGGCGACGCGATCAGGTCCGAACTGGACACTGGCACGACCGTGAGCGAGTTCGGGTTGGTGGTGCTGTTGTTGTTCTCGTTCTGCTCAACGACCTGGCCGGACTCGTCGACCTTCGCGGTGAGCTGGTACGAGCCCGCGGTCTGGGTGCCGATGTTCGCCGACACCGTCTGCGAGGCGCCCGCCGCCAGGCCGCCGACCTGCGCGGTGCCGACCTTGGTGGTGCCCAGGTAGAAGTTCACGTCAGTCGCACCGGCCGTGAGGTTGCCGGTATTGCTGATCGTGGCGCTCGTGGTGATCGCGTCCGTCTCCACCGGGTTCGCCGGCGACCAGGACGTGCTGCTGACGGTCAGGTCCGGGTTCGGTCCGGGCACGCCGATCACCTGGAACTCCGCGGCCTGGCCACCGCCCGCACCGGAGTTCGCCGTGAACGTCAGCCGGACGTCTGCAACCCTTGCGGCGACCGGGATCGTGACGGTGTTGCCGCTGGCCGGGTCGAAGCTGTACTGCGTGGCCGCGACCAGGCTGGTGAAGCCGGTCGCGTTCTGCTCACGGCCGAGGACCTGGATGGTCTGCGTGCGCGGGCCCCAGATCGGGTCCGGGTTGAGCTTCACGACCACCTGGCTGGTGTCCACATTGGAGCCGAGCTGGACGGTCAGGGTGTTCGGGTAGCTGCCGCCCGCGCCTTCCCAGTAGGTCGTCACGCTGTCGTCGTTGGCGTTGGTGGCAATGAAGTTCTGCGTGGTCGAGGACGCGGTGATCGGCTTGCCCACGGCCAGGTTCCGGCCGGGGCCGCCGGTCCCGTTGCGCGTGACGCTGTTGCTGTTGCCGGACTGGTTGCCTGCGGCGTCGTGTGCGCGTACGAAGTACGTCACCGTCGCGGTGTCCGGCTGTGTGTCGGTGTACGTGGTGGCGGTGACTGTCGTACGGAGCTGGCTGTTCGCGTAGACGTCGTAGCCGGTGACGCCGACGTTGTCGGTGGAAGCGTTCCAGGTCAACCGGATCTGACCGCTGCCCGGCTGGGTGAACGCGAGGTTCGACGGCGCGGTCGGCGGGTCGGTGTCACCGGTACTCGGTCCGTAGACCTCGAACTCGGCGACCTGTCCGGCGGGCCAGCCGGTGTTGCCGGTGAAGTTCAGCCGCAGGCAGCGCGTGGTGATCGCGGTGTAGTCGATCGTCACGGTGTTGTTGCTGGCCGGGTCGAACTGGTAGCCGGCCGACGCGACGATCTGGCTGAAGCTGCTGCAGTTCGCGCTGCCCTGCACGGACAACGTCTGCGTGCGCGCACCCCAGCCGCTGGTCGGCAGCTTGAGCACGATCTGGTTGGAGCTGACCGACGCACCGAGGTCGACCTGCAGCCACTGCGGGAACGCGTTGTTCGTGCTTTCCCAGTAGGTGCTTTGGTTGCTGTCGTTGGCATTGCCGGGGCCGAAGCCCGGCTGGACGCCGCTGGCGGTCATCGTCTTGCCCAGCGCCAGGTTCGGCCCGGCCTCGATGGTCGGCTCGACCGCGAGCTCGCCGAGCTGCCCGGCCGAGGCGCCGGAGTTCGCGGTGATCTCGACGCGGACCATGTGCGTGACCGTTGGCGCGAAGGTGATTCTGACTTGGTTGCCCTGCTCGGGCGCGAACTTGTAGTCCTTGGCGCCGACGAGGGTCGCGTACCCGGTGCCGTCCGGGCTGCCCTGGACCGCGAGGGTCTGCGTGCGCGCGGCCCACTTGGCCGGCAGCTTCAGCACGACGCCCGAGATGCTCGTCTGTCTGCCGAGATCCAGCTGGGCCCATTGCGGGAGCGCGGCGCCCGCGCTCTGCCAGTAGGACTCGGGGTTGCCGTCGTTGATGTTGGTACTGCTGGCGGCGGCGCTGCTGGCGGTCGTGACCTGCGCGTTCGCCAGTGCGGCCGGGGAGACCACGGCCGGCGCGGCGATCAGCGCGAAGGTGACCAGCGCTGTTCCTAGCCGTGGCAGTGACCGGGAGGTGCTCATGCCTGGTAGACCTCTCGTCCGGTGGGCA
>CBIMJO010001123.1:0-4074 GCA_966244135.1 uncultured Actinocrispum sp.
AGGAAATGCTGCCCGGCAGGAAGTCATGACCACGAGCGTGCCGGTGATCACCGCGGTGGACGCCTGCGCCTACCGCGTGCCGACCCCGACGCCCGAAGCCGACGGCACGTTGGAGTGGGACAGCACGACGATCGTCGTCGTTCACGTCGATATCAGCTGTGTCCCGCTGATCACCGGCACGCTCGGTCCGGTCATCCAGGGGCAGCCGCTGGACGTTCCCGCGCGCTGGTCGGACATGCAACGGGTGCAAGCCGCGCGGGCAGTGGTGGGCGACGACGTGGAGCTGTACGTCGACGCGAACGGCGCCTACTCCCCCGGCCAGGCCCGCCGGGTGGCCCGCGAACTCGAGGACTACCAGGTGCTGTGGTTCGAGGAGCCGGTGACCAGTGACGACCTCGCCGGGCTCGCCGAGGTGCGCCGGACGACCACAGTGGACGTCGCCGCGGGCGAATACGGCTACGACCTCGCCTATTTCGCGCGGATGGTCGGCGCGCGTGCGGTGGACTGCTTGCAGGTCGGCGTCACCCGCTGCGGCGGGTACACCGAATGGGCGCGTGCTGCCACGGCCTGACCCTCAAGGACTCCTACGCGGCCGAATACCTGATCGAGGCATGACCATGAAACCGGACCCGGACTATCACGACAACGCCACGCTGCGGCTCTACGTAGAGGAAGTGGCCGCTCAGCTCGGGGTCGAGGCGGCCGCCACCTGGTCGGAATACGGTCCGCCGTCGATGGCGTACGTGGCCTTGGCCGACCGTTCGCCTCGGTTCCCCGGCCGGTTCCTGATGCTCCAGTGGACCGACACCCAGGGCTGGAACCTCGCCCTGGAGCCGGAAGGCGGCGAGGACCCGGTCGTGCTGGCCGCCTGGCCGGACCGGGTCTACCCGATGCCGCTGTGGCTCGCCGAACAGGTCCAGCTGGCGATGAACGAGGACCAAGCGCCGCACTGCGCACTGTGAGACCGGATGACACCAAGGATCGAGGACTACGCACTCCTGGGCGACCTGCAGACCGCCGCCCTGCTCGCGCGCGACGGCCGGATCGACTGGCTGTGCCTGCCCCGGTTCGACTCGCCCGCGTGTTTCGCCGCGCTGCTGCACGACCCGCGGGCCGGCATGTGGCAACTGTCCCCTGTGGACGGACGTGTGACCCGCCGGGCCTACGCAGGCGAGACGTTGATCGTCGAGACCGAATGGGAGGCGCCCGGCGGAACGGTCCGCGTGATCGACTTCATGCCGCCGCGCGGCGAATCAGCGGATGTCGTCCGGATCGTGGCGGGCGTGTCGGGCCGGGTGCCGATGCGGATGAGCCTGCGGATCCGGTTCGGCTACGGCCGCGTGACGCCGTGGGTGCACCACCAGGACGACCAGGTCGCCGCGGTCGCAGGGCCCGACGCGTTGTGGTTGCGGACACCTGTCCGCGTCGAAGGCGGTGATGACGAGAGCCGCGCGGAGTTCACCGTCGGGCCCGGCGACCGCGTGCCGTTCACCCTCACCTACACGCCATCCCACGCGCCAGAGCCGGAACCGGTCAACGCCGATACCGCGCTCGCCGAGACCCAGAAGTTCTGGAACGACTGGATCGCGCAGTGCAGGTACACCGGCCCGTGGTCTGCTGCGGTCCGGCGTGCGCTGGTGACGTTGAAGGCGCTGACCTATGAGCCGACCGGCGGCATCCTGGCCGCCGCGACGACTTCGCTGCCCGAGCAGCTCGGTGGCTCCCGCAACTGGGACTACCGCTACTGCTGGCTGCGGGACGCCACGTTCACGCTGCAAGCCTTGCTGGGCACCGGGTTCACCGAGGAAGCCCATGCGTGGCGGGAGTGGCTGGTGCGGGCGATCGCGGGCGACCCGGCCGAACTGCAGACGATGTACGCGCTCGACGGCGGCCGGTACATCCCGGAGACCTCGCTCGACTGGCTGTCCGGATACGAGGACTCGACGCCGGTCCGGGCCGGGAACGATGCCGCCGGCCAGTTCCAGCTGGATGTGTGGGGCGAGGTGCTCAACGGCCTGCATCTGGCGCGCACGGCCGGATTGCCGGCCTCCCAAGCGGCCTGGGAACGGCAACGCGCTCTGCTGGACTTCCTGGAGGGCCACTGGGACCAGCCGGACAACGGCGTGTGGGAGGTCCGCGGCGACCGGCGCCACTTCGTCCATTCCAAGGTGATGGCATGGACCGGTGTGGACCGCGCGATCCGGATGGCGTCCCAGTACCGCCTGGACGCTCCGCTCTCCCGCTGGCGCGACCTGCGCGACCGCATCCACCAGGACGTGTGCACCCGCGGCTACGACGCCGATCGCGGCACGTTCACCCAGTTCTACGGCTCGTCGGGTGTCGACGCCGCCCTGCTGTTGATCCCGCGCATCGGTTTCCTGCCGTGGACCGATCCCCGGTTCATCGGCACCCTCAAGGCCGTCCGTACCCACCTCGAGGACGACGGTTTCGTGCGCCGCTACGACCCCGACGCGGACAAGGACGTGGACGGCTTGTCCGGCAGGCAGGGCAGCTTCATCGCGTGCAGCTTCTGGCTCGCCGACGCCCTGCACGGCACCGGCCAGACCACCGAAGCGCGGGAGCTGTTCGAGAAACTCCTCGATCTGCGCAACGACGTCGGCCTGCTCAGCGAGGAGTACGACACCCACCACAAGCGTCAGATCGGCAACACCCCGCAGGCCTTCAGCATGGTCGGCCTGATCAACACCGCCCGGACCCTCACCCGCCGGCCGGATGTGGCCTAGTCCTGAGACGGCTCACCAGTGCGGCGGGGTGCCGGCCCGTTCGCGGTCGTCCCGGCGCTGCTGCTCGCTGCGACCGGCCGCGGCTTGGTTGCCTTGCGGCGTAATGCTTCGCCCCACCAGCCGCGGATCGTTGGAGGACCGCCGGATGGCCAGGTATCTCCGCCCTTCCTGACGCAGGGACCACACCACGGTCCCCACCGCCCCCACAACAACTGGTCTCGGCCTGGATGTGTGCCAGCGCGGCCGGACCACCTGTGACAACGGCTGACTGGGGTCAGTCCGGCTTGTGCGCGCTCTTTCCGGCCATGTGCGGGTAGTGCAGGTCGAAGGCGGGGCGTTCGGAGCGGATGCGTGGGAGTTCCAGGAAGTTGTGCCGCGGGGGCGGGCTGGTGGTGGCCCATTCCAGGGAGTTGCCGAAGCCCCAGGGGTCGTCGACTTCGGCGGTGCGGCCATAGCGGTAGCTCTTGAGCACGTTCCAGATGAACGGCAACACCGAGGCGCCCAGCAGGAACGAGCCGATCGTGGAGATCAGCTGCAGGGTGGTGAACCCGTCGGTCGACAGGTAGTCCGCGTACCGGCGGGGCATTCCCTCGTTGCCCAGCCAGTGCTGCACCAGGAACGTGATGTGAAAGCCGAGGAACGTGGTCCAGAAGTGCAGCCTGCCCAGGCGTTCGTCGAGGAACCGGCCGGTGATCTTGGGGAACCAGAAGTAGATCCCGCCGAAGGTGGCGAACACGATCGTGCCGAACAGGACATAGTGGAAGTGCGCCACCACGAAGTAGGTGTCGTGCACGTGGAAGTCGATCGGCGGTGACGCGAGCAGCACACCGGTCAGCCCGCCGAGCAGGAACGTGACCATGAACCCGAGGCACCACAGCATCGGCGTGTGCATGGACAGCTTCCCGTGCCACATGGTCAGGATCCAGTTGAAGAACTTCACCCCGGTCGGCACCGCGATCAGGAACGTCATGATCGAGAAGAACGGCAGCAGCACCGCGCCGGTGGCGAACATGTGGTGCGCCCACACCACGACGGACAGCGCGGTGATCGACACCGTCGCCCAGACCAGCGCTTTGTAGCCGAACAACGGTTTGCGGCTGAACACCGGGATGATCTCGGTGACGATCCCGAAGTAGGGCAACGCGACGATGTACACCTCAGGATGCCCGAAGAACCAGAACAGGTGCTGCCACAGGATCGCGCCGCCGTTCGCCGGGTCGAACACGTGCGACCCGATGTGCCGGTCGGCCATCAGCCCGAACAGGGCCGCGGTGAGCACGGGGAAGGCGAGCAGCACGAGAATGCTGGTGAAGAAGATGTTCCAGGTGAA
>CBIMJO010001124.1:0-4072 GCA_966244135.1 uncultured Actinocrispum sp.
CGGTAGAACTCGACCGCCTCCGGCAACCGGCCCGACATGTTGTGCAGGTTGCCGAGGTTGTTCAGCGCGGCCGCCTCACCGTCCGGCCAGTCCGCGCGCCGGGAGATGGTCAGCGCGCGGGCGGAGAAGTCGATCGCCTGCTGGTAGTGGCCTTGCCGGAAGTTCGCGTCGGCGAGGCTGAGCAGCGCACCGGTCTGCGCGGTCAAGTCGCCGCATGCCTCCGCCGCGGCCAGCCCCGCATTCGCGACCGCCAGCCAGTCCACAATGGACATACGGAGCCAGAAGTAGCCACGCAGGGCGTCCGCGAGCAGCCCGACCACTGGCAACGAACGGTGCCGGACCGCGGCGACAAGGTTGTGCCGCTGCGCATCCAGCCACGCCAACGCTTGCGTGTTGTCCTCGAACGTGCTCGGCGGTTGCATGGAATCGTGTGGTGGCAAGCTGAGCCGACGCATCTGCGGGTACAACAGGGTCGCCGCCGCGTCGACGGTGTGCAGATACCAGTTGTACAGACGGAGTTCGGCGTCGTCGCGGTCCGCTTCCCGCTCCCCCAGTTCGGCCGCATACAAGCGCAACAGGTCGTGGCAGCCATATCGATCGGCGGAGTACCGGTCGAGCAGGTGTGCCCCGGTGAGCCTGGCTAGCAACGAACTTGCTTCGCCAGAAGCGATTCCGGCGAGCGCGGCGGCGGCATCCATGCTCACATCGCTACCCGGCACCAGACCCAGCAACCGGAACAACCGCTGTGCGCTCTGCGGCAACGCCGCGTAGGACAGGTCGAATGCCGCTCGGACGGCCGTTTCCTCGTCGCCCTCGACCTGCAGCGCGGCCAGCCGGTTCCCGGCCCGCAGCAACTCGCAGTACTCGGCGACCGTGCGCGGCCCGAGGTTGGCCGCGGTGATCCGCAACGCCAGCGGCAGGCGCGCGCACAGCTCGGCCAGCTCAGTCAACGACTGATCGTGATCGGCCAGCAGGTAGGCCAGCAACTCCGTCGCTTCGGCTTCGGTGAGCACGTCCAAGCTGAGGCCACGCGCGCCGTCCCGGGCGATCAGGCCGGTCAGCGCGTCCCGGCTGGTGACCAGCACCAGGCAGCCGGGCGCGCCGGGCAACAGCGGGCGCACTTGGTCGGGGTGGCGCGCGTTGTCCAGCAGGACAAGCATTCGGCGGTCGGCGAGGAGGCTGCGGTAGAGCGCCGCGGCCTCCTCGGCATCAGTGGGAACCTGTTCGGCCGGGACGCCCAGTGCGTGCAGGAACCGTGCCAGCACGTCGATCGGCTCCACCGGCGGCCCGGGGGCGTACCCGCGCAGGTTCACGTACAACTGGCCGTCGCCGAACCGGTCCCGCACGCGGTGCGCCCAGTGGACGGCCAGCGCGGTCTTGCCGACACCCGCCGTCCCGGTCACCGTCACGATCCCGACCGCCTGCCGTAGCTCTTCGAGCCTGCGCAAAAACCCTGGGCGGCCAGTGAAACCGGCGATGTCCGCGGGGAGCTGCGCCGGTGTGACCTTGGCCGCGGCACTCGGGACCCGATCGTCGGCGAGGATCTCGCGTTCGAGGTCTCGCAACTCCGGGCCAGGTTCCATGCCCAGCTCCGCTACCAGCAGCGCGCGGCCATCGCGGTACACCGCCAGCGCCTCGGCCCGCCTGCCGCACCGGTACAACGCCTGCATCAGCTGCCAGCGCAGCTTCTCGCGCAACGGGTGTTCCTCGACGAGCCGGGCCAGCTCATCCACCGTTTCCCCATGCCGGCCCAACGCCAGCTCCGCCCCCAGCCGCGCCTCCAGGGCGGTCAGCCGGCGCTGCTCAAGCCGGTTCACCTCGGCGGTGACAACGGGCGACGCAGGCACGTCTTGCATCGCCTCGCCTTGCCTCAACGCCAGCGCCTGGGTCAGGTGCTCGACGCCGTCGGCGAGCTGCCCACTGGCGAGGCTGCGTTGCCCCTCCTCAAGCAGCCGCTCGAAGACCTGCGAGTCCAGCTCCCCTTGGGCGACCTGCAGGACGTAGCCGCGGTCGCGGGTCAGCAGGACGCCGTCGCCGAGGAGTTTGCGGAGCCGCGCGATGTACCCCTGGACCGTGTTGAGCGCCGTGCGCGGTGGCCGGCCGCCCCACAGGTCGTCCACCAGCCGGTCCGCGCTGACCACGCGGCCGGACTCGGTGAGCAGGATGGCGAGCACCACCCTCGGCTGTGCGGCGCGCAGGCCGGTCCACCCACCCGCGTGCGAAACCTGCAGTGGACCCAGAACCCGGAATCGCATCCAGGCGTCACCCCGTCCGCCGGTATCGCCCCCGCTTCTCCAGCTTGCGGGCGATGATGCCCGATCCCGGCCGGCCGCGACAACTGTCCACTGAGGATGATCACGGCGCCGCACTGCGTTCGCCGGTCACCCATCCGCCGACCGGCGCAACACATCCACCACCTGCACAGCGGAGCAGAGCCATGGTCGCGCGCCGTGGTGCCGACCCACGTAGGCCAGGATCATGATTCCCGGCTGGCTGCCGAGCCGCGCGCGTTGGGGCGACCGACCGGACTCGCACCGGCTCGGTCGTGTATCGAGGTCCCCGGTCGATGAGAGTCGGGATCGAGGTGGTTCCTGGCGTCTCCGCCGGGACGCCGCGAATACTGGTTGTCTTTGGGCGTCCCGGCGGGGGCGTCAGGGGCCGCCTCGGCCCGGCTATCGCGGCCGGGGACCTCGATACACGGCCTGGCCCCGGAGTCACAGTCCGGGGCCTCGTCTCCTTCGGCTTCGGTCACCGTCGTCCTGGCGGAGTCGAACCGCTCCTCCCACACGTCACGTGGGCGCTCTGCCGTTGAGCTACAGGACGTTGCCGCTGGTCGACAGCGGTCGTGCCCCTGGCAGGAGTCGAACCTGCGTTCCCGGCTTCGGACGCCGGCGTCGTATCCGTTGGACCACAAGGGCGGGGTCATAGCTTGTGTTTCCACACCGGAAACTCTAGAGTTGCCGACATGGAAACAGATGGTTCGATCAGTGCGGCCGAGGCGTCAGCGGCGCTGGCCTCGACGAGAAGCAGCCGGACGCGTGTGGCGTGGGCCGGGTATCCGGCGTGGTACTGGCTCCTGACCGGAACGGGCCTGGGGGCTATGTCAGTCGCCCTGCTGTTGCCCAAGGGGTGGGCTCTGGCAGCCGTGGCCGTGGTCGCAGGGCTACTGGTCGGGGTGGCTTGGGCGGCGAGCCGCGCACGTGGTGTCTGCGAGTACTGGACGCGCAGCGCGATGCGGTGGCGTGAAGTCGTCGCGCTTTACGGGCCGGTGGCCGTCGTGCTGCTCGCGAACGCGTTCGTGGCGCGGTTCGCCCCCTGGTCGCCCATCGCGGCCGCGGTGCTGGTGTTCGTGTTGTTCGCCGGGACCGGACTGCTGCTCAGCGCCCGGGCCGCGCGCCGATGAGCCAGGCACACAGCGCCGAACACACAACGCCCGAACACACAGCGGCGGCCGCCGAGGACGGGTTCGACCACCTGATCCACGCCCCGGCCCGGCTGCGGATCTGCGCGGCCCTCGAACCCGTGCGCGAGATCGAGTTCGGCACCCTGCTGTCCGTGCTCGGCCTCAGCAAGTCCGCCCTCAGCAAGCACATCTCGATGCTCGCCGACGCCGGCTACGTCGCACAACGCCGCGCCGTGCGGGACACCCGGCAGCGGACCTGGCTCCACCTCACCGAAACCGGGCGATCCGCGTACCACGGCCACGTCGCCGCGCTGCGCCGGATCGTCGGAGATGCCCAGGCGTAGCGCTGGTAGGCCGCCGGGGACTCGAACCCCGAACCCGTCGCTTAAAAGGCAACCGCTCTACGCAGTTGAGCTAGCGGCCCATACGCCGATGCAGTAGGTCGCCGGGGACTCGAACCCCGAACCTGCCGATTAAGAATCGGCCGCTCTGGCCTGCTGAGCTAGCGACCTTCGCCGGATCCGCCGTTGTCGGATGCCAGCGAGTCGAACGCTGTGCCTCCTGATCCCAGGTCAGGTGGGGTCACCATGCCCCTCGCATCCGGTGGTGAACCTGCGCGCTCACGACGGGACTCGAACCCGCGATAGCCGCATAGACAATGCGGTGCCT
>CBIMJO010001125.1:0-4071 GCA_966244135.1 uncultured Actinocrispum sp.
CAGCCCAGCTCCAGTTCGCCGTCCTCGACGACACCGGTCACTTCCAGCAGGTAGGTGCGCTGCCGGTCGTCGGCGACGTCCTGGCCGATGCCAGGACCCCAGGAGCGGTAGAAACCATCCGAGTCCGCGGTCGCATTCCATTGGCCGTGGTAGTTGAAGCAGATCTCCGTCGTGCCGCCGGTGCGCAGCACCCCCGCCGGGCTCAGGTAGCGCAGGGCGCCGTAGCTGAGTCCTTTGTGGGGGATCGCGCGCAACTGTTCCTTGGTGGACTTGAGCGCGTCGCCCCAGCCGGTGCCGGGCACCACGAGCGCGACCGGGAACTCCGCGGTGAACCAGCCGACCGTCCGGGACAGGTCGATCCGGTCGAGGATCTCCTCGCGGCCGTGCCCTTCCAAGGCCACCAGGACCCGGTCACGGCCGGTCCACTGCGCCAGCACCTGGCCGAGCGCGGTCATCAGCACGTCGTTGACCTGCGTGCGGTACACGTCAGGAACCTTGCGCAGCAAGGCGTCGGTGGTGTCCCGGTCCAGTCGCACCGAGATCGTGCGGGCGGAACCGGCCGTGTTGGCCCCCCTCCGGTCCACCGGCAGCTCGGGTGGTGCGGTGGCCTCCTCCCAGTACGCCAGGTCCTCGTCGAGGCGACCGGCCACGACGTGGTCGGTCAGCCGCCGCGCCCACAGGTGGTACGAACTCGTCTTGGCGCCGAGGTCGATCGGTTGACCGGCCAGCGCCTGGTGGTAGGCCACCTCGAGGTCGCCGAGCAGGATGCGCCACGAGACGCCGTCGATGACAAGGTGGTGGACGGCGAGGAAAAGCCGCGGCGCCCGGCCGGCGAAGGTGAACAGGACCGCCGCGAGGAGCGGGCCGTTGGTCACGTCCAGGCCGGACTGAGCGCGGATCGCCGTGTCCTGAACGTCCACTTCGGACATATACCGGCACCGCAGTACCGGGACGTGGTGGATCGGTGCGAACTCTTGCTGCCACTGACCGTCGACCTGGGCGAACCGGGCGCGCAGTGCGTCGTGATGGGCCACGACCGCGTCCAACGCCGAGGACAGCGCCTCCTCGTCGAGATCGGGAGTCAGCTCCGCGAGCGTCGACATCGTGAAGTGCCGCGGGTCGTCGTGCTCGGTTTCCAGCAACCAGCGCTGGATCGGGGTGAGCGGCGCCGGGCCGACGATCAGATCGGGGTCGGCGGGCTCGGCCGCCGGGGCCGCGCCCACCACGACCGCGAGTTCGGCGATGGTCTGGTGGCGGAAGATGTCCTTCGAGGTCAGCCGCAGACCCGCCTGCCGGGCGCGGGACACGACCTGGATGCTCAGGATCGAGTCACCGCCGAGCGCGAAGAAGTTGTCCGCCACGCCCAGCCGCTCGACGCCGAGCACGGCGGCCCAGACGTCAGCGAGTTGCTGCTCGGTCGCTGTGCGCGGGGCGGTGCCACCCGGATCTTCCTGCCGCCGTTCCGGCGCGGGCAGGGCGCGCCGATCGACCTTGCCGCTCGCGGTCAAGGGCAACCGCTCGAGCACGACGAACGCCGTCGGCACCATGTAGTCCGGCAGGGTCTGCTTCAGCCACGCGCGCAGTTCGAGCGCCTCAGGCGCCCGCTCACCGCTGGGTACGAAGTAGGCCACCAGTCTCCGGTGTCCCTCGTCCTCCCGAGCCACGACAACGGCTTCGGCGACCGCCGCGTTGCCGCGCAGCGCGGCTTCGACCTCACCGGGTTCGATGCGGAAGCCCCGGATCTTGACCTGTTCGTCGACGCGTCCCAAGTACTCAAGGAGTCCATCCGCGGTCCAGCGCACCCGGTCGCCAGTGCCGTACAACCGGCTGCCGGCCGGCCCGAAAGGGTTGGCGATGAACCGGTCGGCGGTCAGTCCTGGCCGGTTCAGGTATCCACGGGCGAGCCGGGTGCCTGCCAGCCAGAGCTGGCCCGGAACGCCGATGGGAACCGGACGCAACAGGTCGTCGAGGACATACGCGCGCACGTTGTGCCCAGGTCGGCCGATCACTGGACGGTCGTGGGCGGCGAGCCGCGTCCACACCACGTCCACTGTGGACTCTGTCGGCCCGTAGTGGTTGTAGACGACCGTGCCTTCGACGGCGGACAGCTCACGCCACAAGGCGGGGTCGATGGCGTCCGCGCCCAGCATGAGGATCGACGGGTGATGCCGCCCGCCGGCCAGCAGGCCGGCCAGGATCAGTTGCTGCACATGGGAAGGCGTCGAGTCGACCAGATCGATCCGCCGGCCGTCGACGTAGTCCACGAGCGCCTCGGGGTCCAGCCGCATGACGTCGTCGATCAGGTGCAGCTCGTGCCCGTCGGCCATCATCAGCAGGCCGTCCCAGGAGGCGTCGAACGAGAACGCGGAGGTCAACGCGACCCGCATCCGGTCCTTCCCATGGGCGGCACCGAACTCGGCACGGTGGTCGTGGCTCAAGCCGGTCAAGGCCCGGTGGTCGACGACCACCCCTTTCGGCAGGCCAGTGGAACCGGAGGTGTAGATGCAGTACGCGGCGCTGTCGGGCGACACCGTGATGGCGGGATTCGCCTCCGAGCCACCCAGCTCCGGCATCGCGTCGATGGTCACCACCGGCTGCGCGTCGCGCAGCACGAACTCGATCCGGTCGGGCGGCAGCTCGGGATCGAGGGGCAGGTAGGCCGCTCCCGTCTTGAGCACCGCGAGGATCGCCACGACCACGTCCGGCGAACGTGGCAGGGACACAGCCACAAATCGCTCGGCAACGGCGCCGTTGCCGACGAGGTAGTGGGCCAAGCGGTTCGCGCGGGCGTTCAGCTCGGCGAATGTCATTGCCGTGTCCTGGAACACGAGCGCCGTCGCGCCGGGCGTTCGCGCGACCTGTTGCTCGAACAGCTCCGGCACCGTCGCCGGAGGCACGTCGGCATCGGTGTCGTTCCAGGAGACCAGAAGTTGGTCCTGCTCGGCGCCGGTGAGCAGGTCGAGCCGGGCCACGGGCCGATCGGGATCCGCCACGACGGCTTCGAGCAGGACGCCGAGGTGCCCGATCATCCGGTCGATCGTGTCCGCGTCGAACAGGTCGGTGTTGTAGTCGACGAGTCCGCGCAGACCGCCGTCATGCTCCTCGAACTCGAACCCGATGTCGAAGGCGGCTTGGGTGATCGGCAGCGACAGCTCGCTGACGGCAAGGCCACCCAGTTCAGGCAGCCGGCTGCCGGTGTTCTGCAACGTCACCATCACCTGGAACAAGGGCGACCGGCTGGTGTCGCGCTCCGGCTGGAGTTCGTCCACGACCCGCTCGAAAGGCAGGTCCTGGTTGGCGAAGGCGTCCAGCACGGTCCGCCGGACGTCCGCCAGCACCGCCCGGAAGCCGGATCGGCCGTCCATCCGTGACCGCAGCACGAGGGTGTTGACGAAGATGCCGACCAGCCGCTCCACCTCCGGCTGCTCGCGGCCGGAACTCACGGTGCCGACGGCGATGTCGTCCTGACCGGACAAGCGGTGCAGCAGCACCTGGCAACCGGCCACGAGCGTCATGAACAGCGTCGTGTCCTTCTGCCGCCCCAGCTCCCTGAGCCCAGCGGTCACTCCCGCGGGCACGGTGAACTCCCGCGAGGCGCCGTTGGTGGTCTGCACCGGGGGCCGGGGGCGGTCGGTCAGCAACTCCAGCGCGGCCAGCCCGTCGAGCTGAGCACGCCAGTACTCGGCCTGTGCGCTCATCGAGTCGTCTGCCAGGCGTTCCCGTTGCCACACGGCGAAATCCGCGTACTGGATCGGCAGGGCAGGCAACTCGGCGGGCCCGCTGTACAGCGCGCTCAGCTCCTCGGCCAGCACTCCCATCGACCAGCCATCGGTGATGATGTGGTGCATGGACAACACGAGCGCGTGTTCGTCCGCCGCCAGCCGCGCGACCAGGACCCGCAGCAGCGGACCATGCCCGAGATCGAACGGGCGGCTGCCGGTGGGACAGACGATCGGCCGCACTCCGCCAACCGCTGGGCTTGGGCGATTGACGCACGCGTCACGCGCCGCGCGACGGACCTGTGCCGGGCGGTCGAGGATGCGGGGGCCGTCTATCTGCCGGATCGGCTGC
>CBIMJO010001126.1:0-4068 GCA_966244135.1 uncultured Actinocrispum sp.
CCTCGATCCGCCGCGCGTCCTGCCCGACCAGCCGCGGCAGCAGATGGTCGCGCAGCAGCGCCAGGACGGCCGAGCCGCCGGTCCCGATGGTGTACGAGTACCCGAGCCCGGTGGCCCCGTCGTCCGTTGTCACCTCCACGAACACCGTTTCCTGCGACAGGAACGCCTGGACCGCGTCGGTGCGAACCTGTTCTACGGCCAGGTTGACGATGAACGCCTCGGCCTTGCTGACCTTTACCACCCCGTGGACCCCTTCACGAATTCACGCGCACTGCAGGACGTTGCCGGAGAACTGCGACTTGAGCTGGTCGGTCCTGGCCTTGCGCTCGCCGTCGTAGGTGTCCACATTGGACTTGGTGACCGCGAACGAGCCGGAGTCGACGACCACGCCCGGGGTCTTGACCGTGCACGCGCCGGAAGCCAGCTGTGCCAGCGCCCACGAGCCGATGTAGGCCTGGCCGGTCGGGTTCTGCGCGATGGTCGCGGACACCGAGCCGTCCTTGATGCCCGCCAGGATCTGCGGGTCGTCGTCGATGGCCACCACCTTGATCGGCAGCCCGGCCGACTTCACCCCGGCCGCCGCCGCGACCGCGGGGTTATACGCGGTGGTGACGATGCCGTTGATCTCCTTGCCGTGCGAGGAAAGCAGGTCGGAGGTGGCCTTCTGCGCGGTCTGCAGGTCCTTGTCCACGTCGGTGACCGTGGTCATCAGCGTGACCTTGCCGCCGGACTCGTCCACGGCCTTCTTCACCCCGGCGATCCGCCGCTGGGTGTTGGAGTCGACGTTGTTGCCGGTCATGTGGACGAGCACGCCCTGGCCGCCCATCGCCTCGATGGTCGCCTTGGCGGCCTTGTACGCGGCCTCGTTGACGTCGGTGGACAGGCAGAAGTCGGCCTTGTCCACGTCACCGGCCGGGCAGGAGCCCAGCGAGGCCACCGCGAGGCCCTTGGACTTCAGGTCGCCGAAGGTGGTGTTGATGTCGGTCGGCGAGACCCCGAACACGCCGAAGGCGTTGTACCCCTGCGAGGCCAGCGAGTTGATCACGCTGTTCTGCTTGGACTGGTCCCACTGGGCGGTCTCGTCGAACGTGGTGCCGCCCAGCCCGAAGTCGGCCTTCGCCTTGTCCAGCGCGGGCTTCCAGGGCTGGAAGTACTGGTGCGGGCCGCCCGGCACGAGCGCCACCTTCACCTGGGCGGTGGTCTTCTTCTCGCTCCCCCCGCCGCTGTTCGCGGGTGTGTTCGAGCCACGGGTGCTACAGGCCGCGAGCGCGACCAGGGCCAGGGCGGCGGCACCGGCCCGGGACCAGTTCAGAGAGGACTTCATCGGCCATCCTCGGATCCTATAGGATATTGGATAGCTGATTTTGTACGACACCCCGCCGACTGTGTCAACCGGCCTGACACAGTCGTTATCTGCCGCCATCAACCGCCACTGAGCAGGGAAAACGCGACAAAACGGCTGGTGGGCAATTCAGGACGGTTTCTGACCGCAAGGTGTGCGAACCTTCTTCCATGGCGAACACGAGTGGAAGAATGCTGCGGCTGCTGTCGCTGCTGCAGACTCACCGCTACTGGCCGGGCAACGAGCTGGCCGAACGGCTCGAGGTCAGCCCGCGCACCCTGCGGCGGGACGTCGACCGCCTGCGTGACCTGGGTTATCCGGTCGACGCCAACCGCGGTGTCGCGGGCGGCTACCAGCTGCAGTCCGGCGCCGCCATGCCACCGTTGCTGTTGGACGACGAGGAAGCTGTAGCCATAGCCGTCGGTCTGAGGACGGCTGCGGGTGGTGCCGTCGACGGCATCGAGGAAACGTCGATGCGCGCGTTGACCAAGGTGATCCAGGTGATGCCGCCTCGGCTACGGCGGCGCGTAGAGGCACTGCGGTCCTACACAGTGCCAGCACTCTGGAGTCAACCCAGCCAAACCGTCGACGCGATGGCACTTACTGTCATCGCACAGTCCTGCCGTGACGACGAACGCCTACGGTTCGAGTACACCGCCTACGACGGCGAGGCGACCAAGCGGCACGTCGAACCCCACCGTCTCGTCTCGCTCGGCAGACGCTGGTACCTGGTCGCGTGGGACGTGGAGCGACACGACTGGCGGACCTTCCGCGCGGACCGCATGGTCGAGCCGCGCGCCACCGGCGCCCGGTTCCGCCAACGCGACCTGCCCGGTGGCGACGCCGGCGCGTTCGTCCGCGACCGGCTGAACAACCGGCCCACCCAGCACGTCGTGATCGTCGACATCCAGGCGCCCGCCGACCAGGTCAAGAACACGGTGGCGCACTGGGCCACGATCGAGCCGCTGACCGAGACGACCTGCCGGATGAAGATGCCCACTGACGACTTCGACTGGCCGACGATGGTCCTGTGCGCGATCGGCGCCGACTTCCAGGTGGTGCAGCCGCCCCAACTGCGCGATCACCTGCGGACCACCGGCGAACTGCTCACGCGCAACGCATACTGATCTCGTGTCGGACTGGGTGCTGCACGTCGACCTCGACCAGTTCATCGCGGCGGTCGAGATCGCGCGGCACCCTGAGCTGAAGGGCAAGCCCGTCGTCGTTGGTGGGCGCGGCGACCCGACCGAGCGCGCAGTGGTCGCCACGGCGTCCTACGAGGCCCGCGAATTCGGTGTGCACTCCGGGATGCCGCTGCGGCTGGCCGCGAAACGCTGCCCCGAAGCGGTGTTCCTGCCCTCCGACCCACCCGCGTACGAGGAAGTGTCCGAACACGTGATGGCCACGCTGCGGGAGTTCCCTGTGGTGGTCGAGGTGATCGGCTGGGACGAGGCCTTCCTGGGCGCGAGCACTGATGATCCCGAGGCCCTGGCCCGCGACGTCAAGGCAGGCGTGCTCGACAAGACCGGGCTGACCTGCGCGGTGGGCATCGGCGACAACAAGCTGCGGGCCAAGCTCGCGACCGGGTTCGGCAAGCCGGGCGGGATCTTCCGGCTGACCCGCGAGAACTGGGTGGCCGTGATGGCACACCGGCCCGTCAGCGCCCTCTGGGGAATCGGGCCGAGGACCACGAAGAAGCTCGTCGAGATGGGCCTGGAGACCGTCGCCCAGCTCGCCCGGTCCAACCCGGACGACCTCGCCGCACGGTTCGGCCCGAACATGGGCCCCTGGTACCGCACTCTGGCTCTGGGCGCGGGCGACGCCAACGTCGAAGCCACCCCGTACGTGGCGAAGTCCCGCAGCCGCGAGGTCACCTTCCAGGAGAACCTCACCGACCGCGCCCAGATCGACGCCGAGGTCGCCGCCCTGGCCAAACGCGTCGCCCAGGACGTCGCCGACGAGGACCGGCCCGCCGCACGGGTCGCGGTGAAGGTCCGGTTCGCCCCGTTCATCACGTTGACCCGCAGCAAGACCTTGGCGGCGCCGACCAGCGACCCCGCCGAGATCGAACGGGCCGCGCTGGAGGTGCTGGACAAGTTCGAGCACACGCGGCCGATCCGGCTACTGGGCGTCCGCGCCGAGTTCTAGCCAGCGTTCGATGATCCCGGCGATCTCGTCCGGGCGTTCGTCCACCAGGTAGTGCCGGCCGCCGGGCACTATGTGGACGTCGACCTTGGCCCAGCCGTAGTTCGCGCGCAGGTTCTCGGCGAGCTTCGGCATCGGCGGCCCGAACACCTGCTCGCCGCCGACCAGCAGCAACGGCACGTCGACCGGGCCGGTGCGTTCGGCGATCCACGCGATGTTGGCCGGAGTGGCCCGGTACATCTCGAAAGCCGCGTGCAGCCGGTCGGCATTCCCATAAGCCTCCGCGTAATGCTTGACATCCGCGTCGGTGATCACGCTGTTGTCGGTGGTGCCCACGTCGAAGAAGTAACGGAAGTAGGTCGCCTGCCGGTCGGCGACCAGCGCCTCGGGCAGACCGGGGATCATGTGGAACTCGCCGTGCCACAGGGGAACGTCCAGCTTGAGCTCCAGCCACGGCTCGATCCCGGGGATCGGCGTCTCCATGACCAGCAACGACCGCACCAAGTCCGGGGCCAGCCGCGCCAGCACGTACCCCACGCCACCGCCGACGTCATGGCCGACAACGTGAGCAGGCCCCAGAT
>CBIMJO010001127.1:0-4065 GCA_966244135.1 uncultured Actinocrispum sp.
GCCGGCCGAGGTGCACCTGGTCGGCAGCCACGGCTCGGAGTTCGACATCGGGTTCGTGCACTCGCTCAACGGCCCGGCCCGCGAGCTGCACGGGCGCCTGGAGGCCGAACTGTTCCGGCTGACCGACGGCGAGCCGGGCGTGCACCTGGAGGTCAAGCCGGCCAGTGTCGCGGTGCACGTGCGCCGCGCCGAGCCGGACGTGGCCGAGCGTGTCGTCGCCGCCCTGCGTGAGGGCCCGTGCCGGTGGGACGGCATCCAGGTCACCGAGGGCAAGGCCGTCGTCGAGATGGCGGTCGTGCAGACCGACAAGGGCCACGCGCTGGACGTCCTGCGCCACCAGGTCGGCGCCACCGCCGCGATCTTCGTCGGCGACGACGTCACCGACGAGAAGGCGTTCGCCCGGTTGTCCGGCCCGGACCTGGGCGTGAAGGTCGGCCTCGGCGAGACGCTGGCCGAGTACCGGATCGCCGACACCATGGCGGTCGCCAGCATGCTGGCGTTCCTGCTGGAGGAGCGGCGGAACTGGCTGTACGGCGAGCAGGCCACCCCGATCGAGCGGCTGACCATGCTGGCCAACGAGCGTTCGGTCGCGCTGCTGACCCCCGAGGCCCGCGTCACCTGGTTGTGTCACCCGGAGCCGGACGCCGCCGCGGTGTTCGCCGACCTGCTGGGCGGCCCGTCCGCCGGGCACCTGTCGGTCACCCCGGAGCGCGGCGGCCTGCCGCTGGGCCAGCGGTACCTGCCGGGCACGATGACCGTGGAGACCCGCTGGTCGGGCCTGCTGGTCACCGACTACCTGGAGCACTACCCGCTGCCGCACCGGACCGACCTGATCCGCGTGATCTCCGGGAGCAGCCGCGCGGTGCTGGAGTTCGCGCCGCGGCCGGAGTTCGGCCAGGTCCCGGTGAGGCTGGTCAAGGACGCCGACGGCCTGCGCGTGGTCGGCACGTCCGACCCCATGGCGCTGTACGCCCCCGGTGTCGACTGGGAGATCAGCTCCGACGGTATGCACGACACCGCCCGCGCGGTCGTCGCCCCCAACGGTGAGCCGATCCTGCTGGAGCTGCGCTGCGGCACCGACGACCTCCAGCCCAACACCGTGCCGGAGCCGGAGCGCAAGGCACGTGCGAACGCGTACTGGTCCGAGTGGCTGGCCACGCTGACGCTGCCGGAGGTCGAGCGGGATCTCGTCGCGCGCTCGGCGTTGACGTTGCGCGGTCTGTGCCACAGCGAGACCGGCGGCATCATGGCGGCCGCGACGACCTCGTTGCCCGAGGAGATCGGCGGCATCCGCAACTGGGACTACCGGTACTGCTGGCTGCGTGACGGCGCGTTGACCGCGAAGGCGCTGGTCTCGGTCGGCTCCACCTCGGAGGCCGAGGCGTTCCTCAACTGGGTGCACGGCGTGCTCGCGACCGTCCCAGGCCCAGAACGCCTGCACCCCCTGTACACGATCGCCGGCACGGGCCTCGGCCCCGAAGCCGTCATCGACACCCTCCCGGGCTACGCGGGTTCACGGCCCGTGCGCGTCGGCAACCTCGCCAACCAGCAGGTCCAGCTGGACGTGTTCGGCCCCGTCGTCGACCTCGTCGCGGCCCTTTCGCTCGCTCGCGGCAAGCTCACCGACGACGACTGGAAGATGACCTGCGCGATGGCCGAGGCCGTGACGCGCCGGTGGGAGGAGCCGGACCACGGCATCTGGGAGGAGCGCCACCGCCCCCGCCACCACGTCTACTCCAAGGTGATGTGCTGGCTGACCATCGACCGCGCCATCACCCTCGCGGAGACCTACGGGCGGCAGCCAAGCCCCGAATGGCACGCGCTGCGCGACAAGATCGCCGAGAGCGTCCTCACCCGCGGCTGGAACGAAGAGGTCAAGTCCTTCACCACCGCATACGACGGCACCGACCTCGACGCGGCCAGCCTGTTCGTGGGCCTCTCGGGACTGATCGACCCCTCCGACGAGCGGTTCGGCGCGACCGTCAGCGCGATCGAAGCCGAACTGCGCAGCGGCTCCACCGTCTACCGCTACCACCGCGACGACGGCCTCCCCGGCAACGAGGGCGGCTTCCACCTCTGCGCGGCATGGATGATCGAGGCCTACCTCCTCTGCGGCCGCAGGACCGAAGCAGAAGACCTCTTTGCCCAGATGGTCGACTGCGCCGGCCCCACCGGACTGCTGCCCGAGGAATACGACCCCATCGCCGAACGCTCCCTCGGCAACCACCCCCAGGCTTACAGCCACCTGGGCCTGATCCGCTGCGCCCAACTCCTGAGCGCCACCAGCTGATCAGCACACAGAACTGAGCAGTGGCGAAGGCCGGGCCACCACAACGGCCCGGCCTTCGCCATGCGTGGGACAGCGGAAGAAGGGCCTGCCCGGCGCCCGCGCCAAGCCACCGCGCCCGGCAGTTGAACCACAGCCATCCACAGCGGCCTGACCTTCACCGCAGGCTGGGCTTCGCGCGTGCCCGCGCCACATACCCCGCCCCCAAAGGATCCGAAGGATCCCCATCCCCTCTTTGCGGCCTGCCGCGCGGCGAGCGCATCCCTCAGACCGCCAGAGTTCAAGCCGGAACGTTGAACCACCCACCGGGTAATAGCGGATGTGACGATGGAGAGACCAGACCTAACCGGCGCCGACGCGGCAGCCACCCTGGAACGGCTCTACGACGAGCACGCCCGAGACCTGCACCGCTACCTAACCCGCCGCCTGGACCCCACAACAGCAGACGACCTGGTAGCAGAGACCTACCTAGCCGCATGGGAACACCGGCACCGCTACGAACCCGCACGCGCAACCGTCAAAGCCTGGCTCTACGGCATCGCCACAAACCTCCTACGCAAACACACACGCACCGAAGTGCGTGGACTGAAAGCCACAGCGCGAATACCAGCAAGCGCCGCAAGCCACGACGGAACCGAAGCCGTAGCAACTCGTGTGGACGCCCAACGCGATCTGGGGCCGGCCCTAGCAGAGCTACGGCCAGAGGAAAGGGATGTGCTGCTGCTCATCGCCTGGGCCGGATTCCGCCCAGCCGAAGCAGCCGAAGCCCTCAACATCGACCCGGGAACAGCACGCACCCGCCTCCACCGCGCCCGAACAGCCCTCCGCAACCACCTGGAGCCGCCGAAATGAACCTCGACGACCAGCTGGCAAAGTTCCGCGAAGACGTCCCACAAATGACCGAAACCGCCTTCCAGCAAGGCAAAGCCCGCCTCCGAGCAAAAACCGGCAAGTCCCCGAAACTGTGGCTGGCCGCAGCAGCGGTAGTAGTGGTGACGATAGGGGCGGCGGCACTCACCAACAAAACAACAACCCCAGCCACCCAAACCAGCTACCTGTACATGGACGAGCAGCAATACGGCACCCCAGTCCCAGGCACACAAGGCGACGCGATCACGAGCACGATAGGCGGCGACAACATCGGCTACTGGCGCATGTGGATCCCCAAGGACCACAACCAAACCTGGCAACTCAGCCGAGACGTCCGCACGGGAACCCCAGACGGCCCGTTGCCGAACGACCCACCCCTACCGCACCTGATATCAGGACTGTCCAAATGGGAGGGAACCTTCCAAGCCCCCCGCGGCGAGTTCTTCCCCATGAAGGGCGCCTGGTCCGAACCAACAGAAGCCTTCGTCAACACCCTCCCCCGCACCCCAGCCCAGCTCAACGAAAAGATCACCGACGAAGTCCTGGGCGCCCCCTCAGCGGTCATCGGCGCAGTGGCGACCGTCCTGGCCCAACCAGCCCCCGACGACCTCCGAACGGCGCTCTACGAAGCCCTGAAAACCCGCCCCGAAGTCACAGTGACGGACGCGAAAACCCGAGACGGCCGCCCAGCGATCAGCTACGCGATCACCGACAACCCAGAAGACCCCAAGAACGCCACCACCCACGAACTCCTGGCCGACCCCGGAACCGGCTACCTCATCGGCACCCGGATCACCGGCCCCACCCCCCAGGAAACAGTGATCCACTGGTCCACAGTGAACGCCCTCGGAGCTACTTCTTAGAAAGGGTGTCCACGAGAGTGCGCAGATCAGGCACCACAGTCGCCC
>CBIMJO010001128.1:0-4052 GCA_966244135.1 uncultured Actinocrispum sp.
TCTGAACGACGTGCAGTCCCGCCTGTTCGACGTGCTTCCAGACGACACGTGGTTCTACCCAGGCCACGGCGACGACTCGACACTCGGCGAGCAGAAACCCTCGACGAATGGCGCTCACGCGGCTGGTGAGACCTCGCGATTGCTTGGCGAGATCACTCGCCAAGCAATCGCACCCCGCTCGAGATCAACAAAATGTCGGTGAATCACTCTGTGGAATGTCGGTCCAACCAACCGCGGAATGTCGGTTCAGCCCACTGTGAGATGTACACTCACCACTCACCGATCCGACAGACCACCGAGGTGTCATGCCCGAGCCGGACCTGCCCCGCGCATGCTGCGACCTGGTCAAAGAGTATCTCTCGACCTTCCGTGTGGTGATTCTCAACGGGCCAAGGCAAGCGGGCAAGACCACTCTGCTCAATGCGGTGCATGCCCTGCTCGGGGGCACACTGCTCAACCTGGACGACGAGCAACTGCTGCAGGCCGCGATCAGTGACCCGCTCGGGTTCGCTGGGAGCGGCACCGAGCCGAGGCTCATCGACGAGGTCCAGCGGGCCGGTGATCCGCTGGTCAGAGCGATCAAGGCCGAGATCGACGCAGACCCGCGGGCGGGCCGGTACGTCCTCGCCGGGTCGACCCGCTTCCTGTCCACCCCCAGCCTGTCCGAGTCGCTCGCGGGGCGAGCCGCAGTCGTCGACGTCTGGCCCTTCTCCCAAGGTGAGTTTGACGGCAAGTTCGAGCGGTTCATAGACATCGCATTCGATGAACCGGGTTCACTGCGGGAGTTCACACCGTCGCAAGTGGACCGGACCAGCTACTTCGGCCGTGTCTGCCGGGGCGGATTCCCTGAGCCCGCTCTCATGCACAGTGCCAGAGCCCGCCGGACCTGGTTCCGCAGTTACGTTCGGGCGATCGCGGAACGAGATATCCGGGAGATGACAAGACTCAACGAGCCCAGTGCCATCACCACGCTCTTGTCCTACCTCGCCTCCATCACAGCGCAGGAACACAACAGCGTCCACACCTCGAACAAGATCGGCCTGCACCGCACGACTGTGAACCGGTATCTCGACCTGCTGGAAGCGGTCTTCCTGATTCACAGGCTGCCGGCCTGGTCCAGGAATCCGACCGCGAGAGTGGTGAAACACGCCAAAGTCCACCTCACCGACACCGGGCTGGCGGCCGCGCTGCTCGGCGTCTCCGCTGAGTCACTCGCCAAACCGGTTGCTCCGGCGCGTGGCGCGCTCATCGAGACGTTCATAGTCAACGAACTCGCCAAACAGGCCACTTGGAGCGAGGCACAGGTCCGCCTCCACCACTGGCGCATCAGCGGCGGCGCAGAGGTGGACGTAGTCCTCGAACGAGAGGATGGCCAGATCGTCGGAATCGAGTCCAAAGCACGAGACACAGTCACCGCCAACGACTTCCAGGGCCTCGCGGCACTCCGCGATCAGGTCGGTGACCAGTTCCGTCAGGGCATCGTCCTGCACACAGGCAAGCGAGGCAGCGTCAACTTCGGCGAACGACTCCTGTCCCTTCCCATCGCAGCACTGTGGGAAGCCGGGAATCGATAACCGTGACTTGTTCCCCGGCGGCGTGGGCAAGACCACGTCCCCGTGGAACTTCACGTCCCGACTGTTCGACGTGCTGCCCGACGACACCTGGTTCTGCCCAGGCCACGGCGACGACTCGACCCTCGGCGAACAGAAGCCCCACATCGACGAGTGGCGCTCCTGCGGCTGGTGAACTTCAGCTGGACGGGGCTGCCTCACGCGGGTGGCCGTCGGCGTGCTACGCTTCGTAGCGGTCTTAGGTTTTTTGTTCGTGTTTTCAGTGCGCGCTCGCGAAACCTTTGTTTGCGGGCAATGCGTATTTCCTCCAGGTTCCGCCCGGAGAAGGTCCCCATCGCAGACAGGCCCGGTTCGCCGCATCAGTGGCGTGCCGTATCCGCTGTACAAGGAGACAACATGGCAGAAGGCACCGTGAAGTGGTTCAACTCCGAGAAGGGCTTCGGCTTCATCGCCCCCGAGGACGGCAGTGCCGACGTGTTCGTGCACTACTCGGAGATCCAGGGCGGCGGCTTCAAGTCCCTCGAGGAGAACCAGCGCGTGCGCTTCGACGTTGGCCAGGGTCAGAAGGGCCCGCAGGCCACCGGCGTCACCCTGATCTGACCAAGATCAAGCAGGCAGGCCCCGCCACACGGCGGGGCCTGCCTGCTTTGTGCGTGCGTCAAGCATTCAGGATCGCGGCGACCTGGTCGGGGACGGTCACCATCGCCATGTGGCCGGCCTGGAGCGTGGCCACGTCCGCGTGCGTCCGCAGTGTCGACTTGGCCTGCAACTCGGGCGGATAGCAGCGGTCCTCGGAGAGTTGCACGTACGTCCGCGGAATCGGGAGCCGGTAGCCGCTCAGGTCGACGTTCTCGGCCAGCAGTGCGGCGGCATCGTCGACCAGGCGGCTGAGGATGAACTCCGACTGTTCCTCGTTGGCGTCGTTGCAGAGCATGGCGCGCGCCGCATCGACGCCGATGGTGTAAACGCCTCCCGAGACGCTCTCCTCCACCGAACCACGCACGTCCGGGTCGATCTGGTCGAGCACGCGCGTGCCGTCCTCCGGCACCACGGCCGACAACAGCACCACTCGCCGGATGCGCTCCGGCACCAGTTCCATGACCCGTGGCACGGTGTCGCCACCGAACGAATGGCCTACAAGGACGACGTCGGTCAGGTCACGCTGGACGATGTCGGCGGCCACGGCTTTGCCGCAGTCCTCCAGCGTCACGGTGCGCACGTCCATGTCGCTCCGCGTGCCTCGGCCGGGCAGGTCCACGGCCAGCACATCTCCGTCGAGCAGCGGGTTCAAGCGGTCCCAGCAGTTGGCGCCCATAGTGGCGCCGTGGATCAGCACGAACGACATCGGGAACTCCTTCGTGGCGGCGAACCGGGTGACCACAACGATCACTTCCGCTCGAGCTTAATTGAATTCAGTTTTAGACCGGTGCGAAGCTAGCGCTGGCAGGGATCCCCGGACCGCTGGGTGGACCAGTCCATAGGTTGAGGGGACTGAGGGCGCGCTGGCTGTCGAGGACCGCCCCGAACGTGATGGGCACCGCCGTCCCGTCGGGTGCGACGCCGGCGAGGGTGGCGATCAGTTCGAGGTTGGTGTTGCTGGAATTCGCGTACATGACCGCGCTAACAGGGCCTGCCAGGGTGGCGCCGTCGGCGAGGGGAGGCGTCGAGTATGTGAGCGTGCTGCCCGCCGCGCTCGGTCCGTGCGTAGTTCGTACATGTGCATCGGGGTAAGGGTCTTGTCGATGCCGGTGTTCTTGTGCTTCAGCCACGTGTCGTACCACTCGAGCACATAGAATTCAGTCGCGGCCCGAACGACGACATCGTCCCATCCGGTCCACAGTAGAGCTGGAATGTTGTTGTCTACTATGGACCGAGCGAAGTTGATGGGCTGGCGGGAACGTCAGAAGTCACGGCTGTAGGCGGCGTCACCGCCGCTCTGGATCTCCGCGACGAGGTCGGCGAAGAAGGATTTCGCCGACGGCGTGTCGCCGACGGCGGCGGCCGCGCGGCTCAGGAACGGGAAGTCCCCCGTCAGGATCCCGCCTACCAGGAAGGTCTCCCGAAGGTAGTCCTGCGCGGTACACGTTGGAATGATCGCCTTCAGGGGTGAGTCGCGGCCGACGTTGGCAGCGGTGTAGAGCTGGGTCTCCCCGGCATAGGAGCAGCCATACCCACCGACGATGCCATTGGATCCGTCCAGCTCGTGGGCGGCCCAGTCGACGGTCCGCACGCCGTCCCGGTGATCCCGTGCCGACACGTATCCGAACACTCCGCCGGATGTGCCGGTGCCCCGCGATCGAACGGTCGCGAAGATGTACCCGAACGGGACGAAGTACGGATTGACCTCATCCGTGTACGGAGTCTGTTGCAAGATCACCGGAAACCGGCCGGAAGCACGCTGCCCGGTCGACAGATCGGCCGGGTAGGCGACTGTGGCCGTCAGCGTTACGCCGTCGTCCATCCGCACCGGGATATTCGAGA
>CBIMJO010001129.1:0-4047 GCA_966244135.1 uncultured Actinocrispum sp.
TAGTAGAACTCGTCGCGGTGCCAGCCGTACCTGGTGGCCACCACGAGGTGCACCACGGCTGCTACAGCGGCGATCGCCAGCACCGGTCGCCAAGCCATCTTCTGATGCTGGTGAACCGGGCCTGCCGTCCTGGCTAATTCATCGGTGTCGCTCATGGGTTCCCCTCAGTGGACAGAAAAGCGTTGAGCACGAGGTGATGGACCGTGGCCCGGCACAGTTCATCGGTCAGCATCGCGGAGTCCGGGTCGCCCAGCCGGTGCCAGGCGAACCAGGCCGTGGTCTCCGCGATGAACCGGGCGGCCGTGGGCACATCGGGCACCGCCCGCAGATGACCGGACTGGATACGCTTCTGCAGGTACATGCCCAGCGCGTCGAAGTGCCCCCGGCGGCGCTGCACGAACCAGAACCGGAACATCTCCGGCAGTTCGCGGGCACACTGTTCGACCAGCGCGAGAAGGTCCCTGTTGGTCTCGATGAAGCTGTAGAGCTCGTCGACTATCTCGCCGAACTCCTCGCGGGCCGATCGGACGCGTCGCCGGGCCAGCGCGGCGGCAAGCTTCGGGAACACCTCGCCGTCCGCCCACCGGCGCGCGAGCGCGACGATCTCCTCCTCGCCCGGCAGCTGGACCGGAATGTCCATATCGTCCAGCAGATCCGGCCGGATCGACCAGGCCAGGGCGATGTAGAGCAGCGCTTCCTTGCTCTGCACATAGGTGTAGAGCGCTCCGTGGCTCAGGCCGAGCGCCTTGGACACATCGGAGATTCCGGTCTGCCGGTACCCGCGCTGTGTGAACACCTGCGCGGCCGCCGCGGCGATGTCCGCCAGCGACCGCGCTGCTACCCGACCCGCCATGCACCCCATTCTTGACTGACTGACTCAGTCAGTCAAGAATCGGGGTCTCCGGTCACGATGTCCACTCTGGACGAACCCCACTGGTCGTGAAGGCATCCGGCCGCGCACCCAGCGCCCGGTCAGAGACTTCGGCATGATGGGCGCCGAACGTGTCGAGAATGGGTGATCGGCTCCGTCTCGGGGGTAGATGCGGCCAGAGTGGCCGTTCGGAACGAAGGAGGCCCAGCGTGGCGATCAAGCGGATGGACAACGTGCTCTTCGTCGTCGAGGACCTTGATGCTGTTATCGCGTTCTTCGTCGAACTGGGCATGGAGCTGGAGGGCAAGGGGCCGCTCGATTGGAGTGGGGCGGAACGTGTGATCGGGCTTGAGAACGTCCGGCAGGACGTCGCCATGTTGCGGGTCCCGGGCGGCCACGGGCGGGTGGAGCTGGCCAAGTTCCACCAGCCGAAGGCCATCACCCCCGAGCCGAAGGAGGCACCGGCGAACACCCTGGGCATTCGCCGGGTCATGTTCGCGGTCGACGACATCGAGGACGTGATCGCCCGCCTGCGCGCACATGGCGCCGAACTCGTGGGTGCGCTTGAGCAGTTCGAGAACATCTACCGGCTCTGCTACGTCCGCGGTCCCGAAGGCATCATCGTCGGACTCGCCGAGCAGATCGGCTGAAAGGCATGGTCAGCCCGGTCCGCTAGCCGGCGTCGAACATTCGTTGAGGGTGACGCAGGAATGCCTGCCACAACGTCACGGTTTCCAGGTCCGACCAGTCCTGCTGGCGGATCCCGTCTTCGGACAGCTCGAGGATCTGCGCACCGGGGAGCGCGGCTACCAGCGGGGAGTGCGTGGAGTAGATGACTTGGGCATTGTGTGCGGTGACCAGTTCGCGCAGGTGATGCAGCAGCAGGAGGGTGGAGTGGAACGACAGCGGGCCCTCGGCCTCGTCGAGCAGGTAGAGGCCGGGCCGGTTGAACCGCCCGGTGATGGCCTGCAGATAGGACTCGCCGTGGCTGACCTCCCCGGACAGCTGGTCACCGTAGCCGCTGACACCCATATCGGTCATGTAGGCCAGCACCCCGTGCGCGGTTTCGGCACGGAGGAAGAACCCGGTGGCGTTGCGCCCGGTGAACTTGCTGCCACGGCTGGTGCGGCGCAGGCGGAGGGATTCGCCGAGGGGACTCTTGGCCAGGGGACTGGAGTAGCGACGGCCGCCATGCCCGCCACGAACATCCAGCCCGTACGCCTCGGCGATGCCCTCCAGCAGAGTGGACTTGCCACTGCCGTTGGCGCCGACCAGCACCACGAGGTCGCTGGTGAACTTCAGGCCGTTCCTGGCCACGTCGCGGATCGCGGGCACCGACAGCGGCCAGGCCGACTCGTCGCTCTCGGCGAGCGGCGAGGTGACCTCGACGTGGTCGATCAACATGACCCGAGCGTACGACCCACCACCGACACGGAAACGGAAGCCGGAACGATCCACCTGGACCGCGGCGTGCGATTGCGGCGATGGCTGCTATACCAACGGGTGTGGGCGTGAACATGGTTGGCCGGGTGGGGATTGTTCTTGTGTTGGTGCCGCTCGCGGTGGCAGCAGTGGTGCTGGCGCTGTTGGCCGGTATCGGCGGTGGTGGGGTGTTGTGGCTGGCCTTTGGGTTGGTGGTGGTGGGAGGGGTGGTGTTGCTCGCGTCGGCTGCGCGCGGCCGGTACGCCTGGGTGGGTGTCGGTGCGCTGGTGGCGGCTGCGGTGGCGTCGGGGTGGTCGGTGTGGAGTGCGCCGGTGGTGGATAACGTCGACGAGGCCACGACGCTGCTGGGCGCGGGCGCGCCGTCCGTTCTGACGGCGGTGAGTTGGCTGCTGACCATCCTCGTCGGGGTGGCCGGAACCGTGACGGTGTTGTGGCGTGCCGACTTCACTGGGCTGCCAGGCCGGTTGTGGTGTGTTGTCCTGGCCGCTGCGGTGGTTGTCGCAGGTGCAGTGGGTGCAGGGGCGTGGCTTGGCGGACGAGCGCTGGCCGACCTGCGCACGGACGCGATCGCCGGTAGCACCCTCGATCACACCGTGAACACCTCGACGGATCCCGAGCTGCGCACGAAAGTGGACACCGTGACCGCCCCGGCGGGATGGCGAAAACTCTGGCAGCAGCCGGTGGGGGACAACCGGACCGTGGTCAGCACGCTCACCAAACCGCTGGTGGTGGCCGCCGACATCAACGCGGGCGACCAGTCTGGGATCACCGTGTACGACAGCCGGACCGGCGCCGAGCGCTGGCATTGGCGTACCCGGCTGTTCTACGACGGATATGCCGCCGTCAGTCCGGCCGGTCGCATCCTGGTCGTCGTCAAGTCGTCGGCGATCCTGCTCGACCTGTACAGCGGCGCCGAACTCAAGCGTTTCGCGTTGCCGCAACCGGTTCTCCAGACCGGGGGCCGCCTGGTGCGCTACATCGTCGCCGGACCGCAGCCGCGCGATGTGTTCGACGAGAACACGCCACCACTGATGGAGATCACCGACACCGTCGTGCCGGTCCTCGTGCGGGGTGTTATGGGCCAGATTGACGTGCTCGCTGTCAGCCTCACCGATGGCACCGTCACCACACCCGCTGCCGCGCTGCCCCAGCAATGCCGCATCCGCGCGATCCGGTCCGACGAGTACACCAACGCATCGAGCGGTACGACCTGGCTGTTGCGTGACGGATCCGGTTGCGGCGCCCCCACCCTGACCCGGCTGATGCAAGGCGTGCCGCAGAGCCAAACCCCTGCCGCCCCTGGCTGCGAACCGCAAGGCTGCAACCTGGTCGACGCCTACGCCACACCCGAGCACGTCGTGGTCCAGACCGCCACGGAACTGCTCACCTTCGACCCGTTCGGCACCCTGCAGTCCCGCACCCCGGCGCCGTCAGATCGCCGCTCCGTCCTCCCGCCGAAAGCCGGCGCGCCCGTACTCCTGCCGCCAGATGCCATGCCGCGCAAGAACACCGTGTTCGCTCGCGACGGTGCCACGTACATCACCTACCGCGCCACCGGCCCCACCTCCGGTCAACTGGTCGCGGTCGACACCACCACCGGCACCGAGAACCCGCCCAGCGAAACCCTGCCGTGTGCGCAGCCCGCCGGTATGTCGATCGCCGCGGGCAATGTGATCCTGCAGTGCGGATCCACCATGACGGCCTTCGGCTGACAACCTGCTGGCGCGCCAACC
>CBIMJO010001130.1:0-4045 GCA_966244135.1 uncultured Actinocrispum sp.
TGCCGACCAGCGACCGGATCGCCGGGTCGTTCTTGTAGCCCTTGACCAGTTCGTACGCCCACTCGATGGCGTGCTCACCGGCCGGCCACTCGCGGGCGTGGTGCACGCCCATCACGAAGTCGATCGGCTTGCCGTCGCTGAGGTTGTCCACGTCGGTGGCGATCTCGATGCCGACGACGTCCCGGCCCTCGACGGTCTGCTCGGGCGCGGTGAAGGTCCTGACCAGCTTGGGGTTGTTGCGCGCCAGTTCCTTGAGCTCGTACTCGTACTCGTAGAGGTGGCGGTAGCCGGTCCGGCCGGACGGCAGCGTCGAGGCCTGCGTCCTGGCCGCGTACGCCCGGTCCTGGGCCGCGTCCTCACGGGACGTCTTGGACAGGTCGGCGTCCACCGTGGTGAACTTCAACCCGCTGTCGCGTAACACCTTCCGGTCGGCGTCATTGGCCAGCACGACCTGGACGCCGGTCGCGTCACCCTTCTCGGTGACGTCCAGGCCGAGGCCCAGCAGGTGCTGCTTGTCCTTGCGGTCGGGCGTCTCCACCCGCACCATCTCGGCGCGCTGCGCCGGGGCGGCCACCCCGGTCGGCGTGCCCTGCGGGGTCAGCGCGAGGAAGTCGATGCCCAGCGTGACGGTCTTGGCCTGCCCGCCATACCGGCATGCCTGCACGACCAGCTGCTGGCCCTTCTTGACGAAGCTCTCCGCCAGCTCCCGGCTGCGGAACGCGGACGACGCCGCCACGACACCGCCGGTCGCCTTGTCGAACACGGCCACGTCCCAGTCGCCCTCGCCGCCGCCTCGCGGCGACAGCCGGGCCTGGACCAGACCGTCCACAGTGGACGTCACCTCGCGGGCGTCCACGCCCTGCGCCCGTCGTGGTTGCACGGACGAGTAGCACGAGCGGGCCACCGACTGGTCCGCGCGCATCACGTTGTCCTCGGCCGTCGCGGACGGACTGGTCAGACCGAAGACCACCAGGCCGGCCGCCCCCAGCGCGATGCCCGATCGGACCGAGACGACCGATCTGAGCCTTGTTGCCATCTGCCGCACCCCTCATTCTTTCGACGACTAACTGGCCGAACTTAAACCAGCTGTCGAGTCCGTGGATAACTCCGAAAGTAGGCACTACCCACCGTCGTCGGCGGCAGCCCAGCTGTCTCGGCCGGCCTGCAGGAGTTCCCCCAGCTGGGTGCGCTGGTAGAGCACCGTGCGGCCATCCCGCCAGCTCGACACCACACCGGCCCGCTCAAGGATCTTGAGATGCACGTTCACCGTCGGCGCGGCCAGGTCAAGCTGGGTGGCCAGGTGCGTGGTGGACATCGGGACGTCGAGCTGGCCAAGAATCGCCGCCCGTGACCTACTCGCCGCGCGGACTGGCCTGTGTCTCCCAGCGGCGGCCGAGCCCGCGGGGCGTGTTGGTCACGGCGGGTTGCGGGTCGGCGGTGCGGACCAGCACGTCCGGCCAGGCGAACACGCACGGGACCAGCAGCAGACCACGGCCATGCAGGTCCGCCGTGCCCTCGTAGTACTTCACGATGCTGAGCGTGTCGTGGTCGAAGGTGACCGACGGATGCAGTGTGCGCAGCAGCCGCCGCACACCACCGGCGCCGAGTTCCCTGAGGCGGTAGGCCAGGTCCGCACTCAGCAGCGCGCGCATCCGCGGCCAGTGCGGGGCGATCGATGCCCGCCAGTGCCGGTCGAGGGCGGCGATGATCCGGGCCAGGCCGTCCTCCGGCCGCTGCACGAACCCGGTGAGGGTGGCAAACCGGCGGTCGCGGTCCGAGCCCTGCATGGCCCTCGGGTGGTGGGCGAGGTGGTCGAGTTCGCTCGCGACCAGGCCGGGGTCGGTGGCCGCGACCATGGCCAGCCCGGCGTCGAACCCGGGCGCCTGGCGCTGCGGCAACGGGTGCAGGAAGTCCGGCAGGTACCCGGTCGGGCGAATCACCGTGGTCAGCAGCTCCAGATCCGCCGCTTCGGTGCGGACTCCGGCCCGCCAGGGCGCGTGCAGCCCGCTGGTCCCCGCCAGCGCGCGGATGCTCGTCACGGCCTCCCACACGGGCGAGAACGCGAACCGGACCTGACCGAGGTCGTCGACACCGAACCAGAGACGGATCATTAGGCCTGAGCCTAATCGTCGACGGATGCGGCTCGCCCGCGCATGATCACGGCCAATCGAACCTGGGGGTGCGACATGACTGTTCTCGACGAGGCCTACCAACGGCTGCACGGCATGGGGCCGGAGTTCGGCGGTGACGAGGAAGGCAACCACGGCCTGACCAACCACGGCCCGATGGCCGCGGAGGTGATCCTCCGCCGCGGCCTGGACCTGGACGTGCACAAGTGGCTGGACGGATACACGGGCAGGCTGGCAGAGCTGCCGGACGCCAGCAACCGCATCACGGCCGAGAACTGGCAGGAGGCGCTGGGCGGTGGGGCGCGCCGGATCGGCGACTGGACAACGTTCTTCACCCGCGAGATCGCCAGCACCCCATGGCAGGCCGTGTTGAACGAATGGTGGCCCCGCCTGCTCCCAGGGATCGCGGCGGGCTCCACCCATGGCGTCATCCGCGTCGGCCACGCCGTGCGCGCGTTGCAGGCCGAACCCGACGACGCTGTCGCAGCCAAGGAAATGGGCTACGGCCTGGCGTTCTGGGCGGCCCGTTCCCGTCCTCTCCCCGGCGTGACCGCGCCCGCGGGTACCTCGGCTGCGGCTGCTGCTTTGGCGGCTGTCCCCCGGCTGGCCGAACAGAGTGGCTTCATCGCGCACCGGCTCGACCGGCTCGCCGACCTCGATGGCTGGCCAGGGGCACTCGCCGCGTTGACACCGCCCGAGAGCACAACGGATGTCCCCGCCAAGCTCGCTGACCTGGTGCACGCCGGTGTCGTGCGGTACCTGACGCACGGCTACGGCAGTCCGGTGCTGCTCGTGCACTGCGCAACCGCGCCCAACGCGGTCCTGCACGTCCTGCCGGTGCTCGCCGAGGACCAGTGGATCCCGAGCTTCACCGCGGCCTGGGCGGCGAGCGCGGCCATCACCGCGACCTACGGTCCCGCCGAGCCCGCGCCCCGGGATACGTTGCCGCAGGCCACATCCACGGCGGAGACCCTCGACCGCGCCGCACACCACGGCGACGAGCACGTCATCAAGTTCGCCGACACCGCGGTCGAGGCGTTCGACCGGACCGGCGACCCGGACACGCTCGCCGCGGCCGTGCAGGCGTCGAAGCTGATCGGTTAGCCGAGGCGCTCGATGATGGTCACGTTGGCCTGCCCGCCGCCCTCGCACATGGTCTGCAGGCCATAACGCGAGCCCGTGCGTTCCAGCTCGTGCAGAAGCGTTGTGAGCAAGCGGGTTCCGGTCGCGCCGATGGGGTGGCCCAGCGCGATCGCGCCGCCGTTGACGTTCACCCGGTCGAGGTCGACCTTCAGGTCTTTGGCCCAGGCCAGCACCACACTGGCGAACGCCTCGTTGATCTCGACCAGGTCGATGTCCGAGATGGACATTCCGGCGCGGTCCAAGGCGTGCCGGGTGGCCCGGATCGGCGCGGTCAGCATGTACACCGGATCGGCGCCACGCGCGGACAGGTGGTGGACGCGGGCGCGTGGGGTGAGCTTGTGCCGCAACACCATTCGCTCCGAGGCGACGAGTACCGCGCTGGCGCCGTCGGAGATCTGGCTGGCGAGCGCGGCCGTGGTGACCCCGTCCGGCCGCAGCGGCTTGAGCTTGGCCATCTTCGCCAGATCGGTGTCCCGGCGCGGCCCCTCGTCGCGTTCCACGCCGTCGAACGGGACGATCTCGCGGTCGAACCGGCCCTCGTCGATCGCGGCGATCGCCTTGGTGTGACTGGAGAGCGCGAACTCCTCGAGCTCCGCGCGGGACAGCTCCCAGCGCGCGGCGATCAGGTCCGCGGCCCGGAACTGGGAGATCTCCTCGGTGCCGTACCGGTGATCCCAGCCGCGCGAACCGTGCGTGGGCGTGGGGAACCCGTACTGCTCACCGGCGAGCATCGCCGCGGAGATCGGGATCTGGCTCATGTTCTGCACGCCACC
>CBIMJO010001131.1:0-4036 GCA_966244135.1 uncultured Actinocrispum sp.
GCAAGGGGTTCGAGGGGATGACCCTCTCGCCGGACGGCCGCGCCCTCAACGCCCTGCTGGAGGGCGTCGTCGCCGGCGACCCGGCGGGTGGCCTGCGGCTCAACGAGTTCGACATCGCCAAGGGCCAGTACACCGGCAAGCGCTGGATCTACCAGCTGGACAGCCCGGACAACGCGATCGGCGACGCGACCGTTGTGGACGGTGACCGGCTGCTGGTCATCGAGCGCGACGGCGGGCAGGGCGCGGACGCCAAGACCAAGAAGGTCTACCTGGCCGACAAGCGCGACCGAGACCACGACGGCAAGCTGGACAAGACCCTGGTGGCCGACCTGCTCGACCTGGCCAACCCGCGGCACGTCGGCGGGTTCGGCGACACCTTCCGGTTCCCGTTCCAGACCATCGAGGACATCGTCATCCTGGATGACCACACGCTGGCTGTGTTGAACGACAACAACTTCCCGTTCTCGTCCGGCCGCACCCCGGGCAAGCCGGACAACAACGAGTTCATCACCGTCCGGCTCGGCAAGGACCTCAACGCCGACCCGCGGGTGCTGTTCCGCCGCTGACCTGGGCGTCCTCCTCGTGAGTGGTTCCGATCCCCGGAACCACTCACGAGGGTCACTTGGCGGCCTTGGC
Organism: uncultured Actinocrispum sp.; assembly: GCA_966244135.1. Lineage (GTDB taxonomy): Bacteria > Actinomycetota > Actinomycetes > Mycobacteriales > Pseudonocardiaceae > Kibdelosporangium. The sequence goes on from CBIMJO010001131.1 coordinate 637, forward strand.
CTTCAGGCGGGCCTGGACCTCGGGACGGCGCAACGGCGGCACAGTGGTCGGCGGCTGCCTGCGGTCGGGCAGCGTCGCGAGGAGCTTCGTGGTGGCCGCCGTGACCTCGGCGACGGCTTCCTCGAAGGCCTCCCTGGTGGTGTCGGTGACGGTCTGGACGCCACTGACCTTGCGGACGTACTGGCGCGCGGCGGCCTCGATCTCCTCCGCCGTCGCGGCTGGTTGCAGGCCCCGCAGGACCGTGATGTTCCGGCACATGCGGCCCAGCATAGTGATCAGCACCGTGGTCAGGCCGGGTAAGGCACCGACTGGAAATCCTTGTCCAGGCGCTCTGAGCTGCGCGGAAGCCAGGTGGCGGCCAGCCGGGCCATGGTCGGGTAGGGCAGGCCGGGGTTGGGCGTGTTGGTGTCCGGCAGCGCGGTCGACTGAGTGGCCCACGCGAACGCGAGGACCGGGTTGATCCGGGCCCATCGGTCGCGGTCGATGGTGAGGAACATCATCGCCCGCAGGTAGGCGTGCCAGCCGTGGTAGTTGCTGATCGGCGCCATCGTGTGCACCTGTTGCTGCAGCTCCGCGCGGCGCGGGTCGAACAGCACGCCCTGGCCGAAGTAGCCGAACGCGTCGACGAAACCGGCGCTGCCGGGCGCGTAGAACTTGTCGAACGACTTGAGCTGAAGGTCGGACAGGAACTGCAGCTCGTCGCGCACCGGAGCCGCCCAGGCCGTGTAGTTGGCCGGGTAGTCCGCGGTTTTGCTCAGCTCCAGCCATTTGGTCATGAAGCCTTCGACGAAGTTCGGGTTGCCGGTGTAGTCGCCCAGTGCCTTGTACGTCTCCACGACCCCAGGAGCGGGGTCGTAGAAGGCGACCTGGTCGAACTGGAACCACATCTCGTTGGCTCTGCGGTCGCCCCGCATGCCCGGGACCGGCGGGAACGTGTCGTCAGCGAAGGCCAGGCCCGGGGCCAGGACCAGGCCGGCGCCACCGGCCAGGGAGAGTTTCAACAGGGTTCGCCGGTCCACCATGGGGATCTCCAATCGCGTGGCGGGTACGCGATCAAGCCTTCAGAGCCCGCGCCCCCAGCGGCCAGGGGAGCGGGCCGGGAAGAAACCGGGAAAAAGTCCCAGCTGACCAGGGAAACCACGGCCATGACCGGCACGGTATCGACAGCCGATCACCACAAGAGGGACAATCGGGTGAGGCTTTTGCCGACGACTGTGGGGTAAGCAGTGAGTTTCTTCGGAGATCTGCCTGAGCCGGTGGACGACCTCGCGGAACACGAGATCCTGCGGGCCCGCCCGGCCGAGTATCCGGGAGTGCCCAGCGACTGGGTCCGGCCGGTGGCGTTGCCTTGGACCCGGACGCTGGGCCAGGGCACGAACGTTCTGCTGGCGCTGGACCGGGTGCGGTGCTGGCCGGACGGGGTCAGCCTGGACATCGACCTGTTCGCCAGGCGCGCGATCGTCGACATGCGCCGCATGGGCGGTCTGTGGGGGCATGCGCACGGGGCGCGCCGCGCGCCTGGTGAGCTGCTGCTCGGGGTGCGGTACGCCGACGGCCGGCGAGTGACCACTGTGGACGAATCTCCGCGCGGTCCCGGCCGGCTGACGATCACGCCGTACGGTGGTTCCGGTTCGTCGTTCCACTTCCGGCATGAGCTCTACTTGTCGCCCCTGCCACCCGAGGGGCCGGTGTCCATTGTGGTGCGTTGGCTCGACCAGGACGTGCCCGAGACGGTGACCGATCTCGACGGCGCCGCGATCCGGGAGGCGGCCGCGGACGCCGTCGAGGTGTGGCCGGACCTGCCGCCGGCCTGATCGGGTGTCAGAACGTGCTGTCCAGGTCCTGGTGGTACGGCGCGGCCTGCCACTCGGCCGGGGTCAGCAGGTCGAGGCCGGTGTCTCGGGCCATGAACCGCCACGAACCGGTGTAGTGGTTGTGCGTGAACAGATTGTTCTGGTTGAACGTGATGTTCTGCTGCACGAGGTTCTGCATGTACGGCGACCAGTCGGGGTAGGTGCCCCAGTTGCTCAGGATCGCGTTGTGGCCGCAGTAGTCCGGGAAGCAGTTCGGCAGGATGTTCGCCGGGTCGGTGCGCAGATCGTTGTCGTGCACCCGGACGTTCCGCGTCTTCCACCGGCAGTCGTCGAGGTACGGCGCGGTGTTGATCGTGCCCGCCACACAGGTCGACAGCGTCGCCTGCGGGTTGACGAGGGTGCAGTAGCCCTCGCTGCTGTTGGCCGGTGAGTTGCAGAAGCGGTCCGCGTTCTCCCACAGGGCGACGCCGTTGTAGTTGTCCTGGATCAGGTTGTCACTGATGTCCAGGACCGGCGCGCCGATCATCGTGGACGGCACGCGGGCGTCACCGCCGGACTCCGAGATGTACACCGCCGCGTCCGGGAAGTTGTCCTCCTCCTTGATCCGCTCGGCGCCGGCCTTCCGCAGGTTGCCCTTGATCACGTTGCCGCGGATGACCGCGTTGTAGCTGATCTCGTAGAAGATCGCCTGGGCGTCGTTGGCCTCGATCCAGTTGCCCTCGAAGAGGAAGTCGTAGTTGTTCGTGTCCGCCCACAGGCCGACGCTCTTGTTGTCGTGCACGTAGTTGCCGGTCACCCGGACGGTGTGCGCGTCCCAGAACTTGCCGCCGCCGGTGCAGCCGCACTGGAGCTTCGTCTCCCAGTCGTCGGTGTTGTTCCCGGCGATCTCGTTGCCGTCCAACGTGATGTCGTGCAGTTCGCCCTTGGCCGCCTTGTACATGCTGAACCCGTACTGCCCGTTCTCCTTCAGGCAGTTGTTCCGCACCAGGTTGTCGCTGCCGATGAACACACCGGCGCCGCCGCTGTGTTGCACGGTGTTGTTCGTGATGGTCCAGTGGCCGGCGCCGTCGTGGTTGAGGACTCCCTCGTCGCGGTTGCTCTCCGGGCCGCCGAAGTCGGTGATGGTCAGGTATTTCACGGTTACGCCGGTGGCGTCACCGACGAACGCGTACCGGTTGGCGTTCTGGCCGTCGAGCACGGCACCCGGCGCGCCCAGGTACGTGCTGTTGTCGCTGGGCTTGATCTGGCCGAAGACGTCCGTGCCGAGCGTGTGCCTGCCGGTGGCGAACCAGTAGGTCTTCCCGGCCTGCCGGAAGTCGAAGCCGGAGTTGTCGCCCGCGGGCACGGTGATCGCGCCCTGCGGCGCTTGCGAGGGACCGTTGAGCAGCGAAGCGTTGCCACAGACCACCGTCGGCGCGGACGGCAACCCGGACAAGGGCCGCGCCGCGGCGACCGGGACGCCCAGGGCCGTCATGGCCAGCGTGGTCGCCAGCAGTGCGCTGACCTGCTTTTTCATCAACACCAACACCTTCCCGCGTGCGTCTGTCGCGAGAACGGTATGGGGAAAAGGTTTCAGCGGGTTGTCA
>CBIMJO010001132.1:0-4034 GCA_966244135.1 uncultured Actinocrispum sp.
GTCTGGTCCCAAGGACAGAACAGTCGGGGTAGGCGTCTGGGCCTGGCGTCACCCATAAGGGATGATCTGGTCCATGTCCTGGCGCGTGCCCGCCGCGTGCCTTGCGCTGGCGTTCGCACTGCTGGCCGCCTCCGGCTGGTGCGTGCTGAGCAGGGCAACCAGTCCGTCCGACGGCACCGTCGTGAACGTCGGTGACCAGGCGGTACAAGCGCGCGCCGTGATCATCCAGCAGGACTCCACGGACGGGCTGTTCCGCGCGGGCGACGAGGTCGTGGCGATCAACGGCCGTACTGTCCGCGACTCGATCGCGGATGGCGTGGGCGGGCCGGCCGTGCACGTCGGCGATGTCATGCACTACTCGCTGCGCCGGGACGGCCGGGCCGTCGAGGTCGACAAGACGCTGAAGCTGTACCCGATCGCCGAGGCCGTCGGCCGCAACTGGCCGACGCTGCTGGTGCTGGCCCTGATCCTGATCGTCTCCGCGGCGATCTTCACCGCCCGGCCGCGGGATCCGGCCGCCCAGGCGGCCCTGCTCAGCTCGGCGCTGGCGTTCATCACCACCAGCGGGTCCACGCACTTCCAGCTGGAGGCACTGGACCTGGTCGCGGGCGGCCAGTTCTGGCGGTGGTACACGGGTGAGTTCAGCTTCATGCTGCTGTGGGCCTCGACTCTGCATATGGCCTTGGCATTCCCTGCCGTGTACGAGAAACTTCCGTTCCGCCGCAAGGTCATCGCCGGGTACTCGGGCGTGCTGGTCCTCTACGGGCTGATGGCGTTGTACGCGTGGCAGTTCGTCGACGACCCGCTCGGCCGCCTCGGCCTGCTCGGGTCCCCGGTGCTGCCGGTCCTGTTCTCGTATCCGCTGCTGATCGTGGGAGTGCTGATCTACCGGTTCCGCAACGTGCGCGACGGTCTGGACCGCAACCGGATGAGCTGGCTGGTCTGGTCGCTCGGTGGTGGCGCGGTGATCTACGTGCTGGTGTTCGTGCTGCCGCAGGCCATCCTCGGGCACACCCTGCTGCCCAGCGAGTTCCACACCCTGGCGTTCCTGCCGGTCCCGGTCGGCGTGGCCGCGGCGATCCTGCGCTACCGCGCGCTGAACATCGAGGTCGTCGTCAGCCGCTCGCTGGTGTACGGCACGTTGTCGGCCGGCACGATCGGCATCTACATCGGTCTGGTCAGCCTGTTGTCCATGCTGTTCCCGCCGATCGACAAGCTGTGGCAGCAGGCGGCCGCGGCGGCACTGGTGGCGGTTGTGGTGGCGCCGTTGCATTCCCGGCTGCAGTCGCTGATCAACAAGCGGCTGTTCGGCGCCCGGGACGATCCCTACGGCGTGGTCACGACCCTGGCGACCCGGCTGGAGCAGATCCGCACGCCCAGCGAGATGCTGCCCGCACTGGTCGAGACCATTGGCACCGCGCTGCGGCTGCCGTACGTGGCCATCGAGATCCAGTCGAGCGGGATCTACGAGCAGGCGGCCACATTCGGCGAGCCCACCGGCGAGCTGTTCCGGTTGCCGTTGAGCTATCAGGGTGAACAGGTCGGCCAGCTGGCCGTGGCGCCGCGCACCCCGCGAGAGATCCTCGGCCGCCGGGACAAGATCGTGCTCGCCGACGTGGCCCGGCATGCGGGCGCCGCCGTGTACACCGTCCGGCTGACACGTGATCTTCGCCGCAGCCGGGACAACGTGGTGCAGGCACGGGAAGAGGAGCGGCGGCGGCTGCTGCACGACCTGCACGACGGGGTCGGACCCACGCTGGCCGCGATCTCACTGGGGCTGCAGGCCACCCGCAAGGCGATCGGCCCGGGCAGCTCCCAGGGCGAGCTGCTGGGCACGTTGCAGGAGGAGCTGGACGGCGCGATCAACGAGATCCGGCGGCTGGCGCACGGGCTGCGGCCGCCGGAGCTCGACCGGATCGGGCTCGTGGGCGCGATCCGGGCATACGCGAGCGCGATCTCGGCAAGAGCCGATGACCAGGGCGTGACGATCGCACTGGATGTCCCGATAAGCATGCCGAGGCTGCCGGCGACCGTGGACGTCGCCGCGTACCGGATCGTGTCCGAGGCGCTGACCAACGTCACCCGTCACGCGTCGGCCCGGTCCTGCGCGGTCCGGCTGTGGGTGGACGACGACCTCCACATCGAGGTCGTCGACGACGGAATCGGACTGCCCGAGCAGCCCGCCACCGGCGTCGGGCTATGGTCAATGCGCGAAAGGGCGACCGAACTCGGTGGCGACTGTGTCGTGTCAGCGGGCAGCGGCGGGGGCACCAAGGTGCGAGCCACCCTGCCCCTGCCGAAGGAAGGCGGGTAAGGGCGGTGACATTCCAGCCCCCTGGCGCGGACTCCCAGCCCGCCCAGCAGGACCCCCTGCGGGTCCTGGTCGTCGACGACCACCCGTTGTTCCGTTTCGGGCTGTGCACGGTGCTGGCCGACGTGCCGGAGACCCAGGTCGTCGGCGAGGCCGCGACCGGGCTGGACTCGATCAGCGCGGCCCGCGCGCTGCGGCCGGACGTGGTCGTGATGGACCTGCACCTGCCGGACATCAGCGGGATCGAGGCGACCCGCCAGATCGTGACCGAGACGCCGAGTGTCGGCGTGCTCGTGCTGACCATGTTCGACGACAGCGAGTCGGTGTTCGCCGCGATGCGCGCGGGCGCCCGCGGGTACCTGCTCAAAGGCGCGGGACAGGACCAGATCGTGCGCGCGGTGCACGGGGTCGGCCGCGGCGAGGCGATCTTCGGGCCGGACATCGCGACCCGCGTGCTGGGCTACTTCAACAGCCCGCCACCGACTTCCGACCCGGTGTTCCCGGAACTGACCAGCCGGGAACGGGAAGTGCTCGCGCTGATCGCCGAGGGCCAGTCGAACACGGTGATCGCCAAGGCGATGTCGTTGTCCCCCAAGACCGTGCGCAACCACGTGTCCAGCATCTTCACCAAGCTGCACGTCGCCGACCGCGCGCAGGCGATCGTCCGCGCGCGCAACGCCGGCCTGGGCTGATCGCTCCACAGTAGACATAGGACGATCCGACACACCCATGTGGACACCCGGGCGGTTTTTCACCAGCTGCCCGGCTTTCCCGGTGCAATGAAACCCCTCGTGCACACAGGGTTCTTGACTGGGCACACCCTGCTGCGCCATGGTGGAACCCTAGGTGCGCGAACCCCCTCGGTGCGATGCCCACTCGGGCAACAACAGGACATGAGTCCCATGTGACCGGGACGCCCCATCGGGCAGTCTGTCCGTACACAAGACACCAGCAGTGCCGGACGAATGGGGACGTCCGGAAAAAGCGGGGAGAAAGAGAAATGCACGAGCAGCGCCGCACGCCGGTCATCGTCCGCGCCACCGACCCGATCCTGCAGAACGGGGTGCACATGGCACTCCGCACCCGTCCCGAAGTCTGGCTGGTCGACGAGGACGCCGCGACGCCCGAAGCCGTCGCCCTGGTCGTCACCGACCGGTTCGACGAGCGCGGCAGCCAGCTGCTGCGCACCCTCCAGGTCCGCGGGTTCACCCGGATCGTCCTGATCGCCGGGGAACTGGAGGACACCGAGATCCTGACGGCCGTGGAAGGCGGCGTGTGCGCGGTCGCGCGCCGGTCCGAGACCACCCCGGATGTGTTGGTGCGCCTGGTGAAGGCCGCCGCCGCGGGCGAGGGCGCACTGCCCCCCGACCTGCTCGGCCGGCTGCTCAACCGCGTGTCGCGGCTGCAGCGGCACGTCCTCGAGCCCCGCGGCCTGCACCTCGCCGGGATCACCAACCGGGAGACCGAGGTCCTCAAGCTGGTCGCGAACGGCTTGTCCACCACGGAGATCGCCGACCAGCTGTGCTACTCGCAGCGCACCGTGAAGAGCATCCTGCACGACGTGACGAACCGCTTCCAGCTCCGTAACCGTTCGCACGCGGTCGCCTACGCCCTGCGAGAGGGCCTGATCTAGTTCCATCGCAACGCTTTTCCAGCCCCGCCCGGGACACACCCGGGCGGGGCTGGACGGCAAGCTGTCGCTGTCGCAGATCGACTGCTGGGC
>CBIMJO010001133.1:0-4032 GCA_966244135.1 uncultured Actinocrispum sp.
GGAAAAGCGCGGCGCGGTGTTCGTCGACGAGCTGGACGAAGTGCCCGACGGGGCCACCGTGGTGTTCTCGGCGCACGGGGTCTCCCCCGCCGTGCGCGCCGAGGCCGCCCGGCGAGGGCTGGACGTGGTCGACGCGACCTGCCCGCTGGTCACCAAGGTGCACGCGGAGGCCCGCCGGTTCGCCGCTCGAGGGGACACAGTCGTGCTCGTCGGACACGCCGGGCACGAGGAGGTGGAAGGCACCATGGGCGAGGCTCCGGACCGGACCGTGCTCGTGGAGACCCTGGCGGACATCGAGGACCTCGATGTCCAGGACCCGGCTCAGGTCTCCTACCTCCTGCAGACCACGCTCGCCGTCGACGAGGCGGCGGACGTGGTGGCCGGGCTGCGTGAACGATTCCCCGCGCTGCGCGGCCCGGCCTCAGACGACATCTGTTACGCCACGACGAACCGGCAGGACGCGTTGACCGCGATCGCGCAGGAGGCCGACCTCGTGCTGGTGGTGGGGTCGGCCAACTCGTCCAACTCCGTGCGGCTGGTCGAATTGGCCCGCCGGCACGGAACCCAGGCCCATCTCATCGACGATGTCCGCGACATCGAGCCGTCCTGGCTGTCCGGTGTCGAGACCGTCGGGCTGACCGCGGGCGCGTCCGCGCCACCGGGCCTGGTCGACGAGGTCGTGGCCTTCCTGAAGCCCTCCTCGGTCGAGGAGCGGGTCACCGCCCGGGAGACCATCCGGTTCACCCTGCCGTCCGCTGCGAGGCGCGCATGACCACCACGGATCCGTTGTGTCCCGGCCATACCCGGTTCGTCTCCGGCCCGGAGGACCTGGCCGGCCTGACCTTGCCGGAGCTGTCCGCGCTGGCGGAGCAGATCCGCGAGTTCCTGGTCGCCAAGGTGTCCCGGACCGGTGGACACCTCGGGCCGAACCTCGGCGCGGTCGAGCTGACCATCGCGCTGCACCGGGTCTTCCGTTCGCCGCACGACGTCCTGCTGTTCGACACCGGGCATCAGGCGTACGTGCACAAGATCCTCACCGGGCGGGCGGCCGACTTCGACTCGCTGCGCCAGGCGGGCGGGCTGTCCGGGTACCCGTCCCGGTCGGAGTCCGAGCACGACTTCATCGAGAACTCGCACGCCTCGACCGCACTGTCCTATGCGGACGGTCTGGCCAAGGCATTCGCCTTGCGGGGCAGCGAACGCCAGGTCGTCGCGGTCCTCGGCGACGGCGCGCTGACCGGGGGCATGTGCTGGGAGGCGTTGAACAACATCGGCGCGGCCCCGGACCGGCCGGTGATCATCGTGCTGAACGACAACGGCCGGTCCTACGCGCCGACCGTCGGCGGGATCGCGAGCCACCTCGGCGAGCTGCGGTTCTCCGGGGAACGCAACCTGTTCGAGGACCTGGGCCTGGCCTACATCGGCCCCGTCGACGGGCACGACATCCCGGCGCTGGAACACGCGATGAGACAGGCCATCCGGCTGCGGCTGCCGGTCGTGCTGCACTGCGTGACCCGCAAGGGCAAGGGCTACACCGCCGCCGAGCAGGACGAGGCCGACCGGCTGCACGCCGTCGGGCCGTCTGATGGCGCCGCCAGACAGAGCTGGACCTCGGTGTTCGGCGAGGAGATCCTGGCGATCGGCGCGGACCGGCCGGACGTGGTGTGCGTGACCGCCGCGATGGCCGAGCCCGCGGGCCTGGCCCGGTTCGCCGCGAAGTATCCACAAAGGACGTTCGACGTCGGGATCGCCGAGCAGCACGCGGTGACCTCCGCGGCCGGGCTGGCCATGGGCGGCCTGCACCCGGTGGTGGCGATCTACGCGACCTTCCTGTCCCGCGCGGTGGACCAGCTGCTGATGGACGTCGCGCTGCACCGGTTGCCGGTGACGTTCGTGCTGGACCGGGCCGGGGTCACCGGCCCGGACGGGCCCAGCCACCACGGCATGTGGGACGCCTCGTTCCTGCCGATCGTGCCCGGGCTGCGCCTCGCCTGCCCGCGTGACACGGTCCTGTTGCGGGAACTGTTGCGGGAGGCCGTCTCCGTGACCGATGGCCCAACGGTTGTCCGTTACCCCAGGGAGAGCGCGGGCCCGGACATCCCGGCCCTGCGGCGTGTGGGACAGACCGATGTGCTGCGGGAGGACCCGCAGCCGGAGGTGCTCCTCGTCGCGGTCGGGCCGTTGACTTCGGCGTGCCTGACCGCTGCCGATGAGCTGGCCGAGCTGGGCGTTCCGGTCACGGTGGTGGATCCGCGGTGGATCGTCCCGGTGGACCCGGCGCTGTTGAAGCTCGCCGCGGCACATCGGCTCGTGGTGGCCGTCGAGGACACCGCCACCCCGGGCGCTCTGGGCGGACGGATCGCACAGGCTTTGGCCGCGGTGGGTTCCGAGACGTGCGCGGCGACTTTCGCCCTGCCACCCCGCTTCCTGCCGCACGCTTCCCGTTCCGAGATCCTGCGCGCCCACGGCCTCGACGCGGCCGGCATCACCACAACCGTGCTCAAACGCCTGGAGGCCCTGTCGTGACCATGGTCCAGCTCGGACCGACGCGCCTGCGCCGGCAGTCCCGTCAAGTGCTCGTCGGCAGCGTCCCGGTCGGTGGGGACGCGCCGATCTCCGTCCAGTCCATGACAACCACCCTCACGTCCGATGTGGACTCGACCCTGCGGCAGATCGCCGAGCTGACCGCCGCGGGCTGCCAGATCGTCCGTGTCGCCGTTCCCTCCCAGGACGACGCCGACGCCCTCCCGGAGATCGCCCGCCGGTCCAAGATCCCGGTGATCGCGGACATCCACTTCCAGCCCAAGTACGTATTCGCGGCCATCGACGCGGGCTGCGCGGCGGTTCGCGTGAACCCGGGCAACATCCGGCAGTTCGACGACAAGGTGCGCGAGATCGCCCGGGCCGCCTCGGCCGCGGGCATCCCGATCCGGATCGGTGTGAACGCGGGCTCCCTGGACAAACGTTTGCTCGCCAAGTACGGCAAAGCCACCCCCGAGGCCCTGATCGAGTCGGCCCTGTGGGAGTGCTCCCTGTTCGAGGAACATGGCTTCCGGGACATCAAGATCTCAGTGAAACACCACGACCCGCTGACCATGATCGCCGCCTACCGCGGTCTCGCCGCCCGATGCGACTACCCGCTGCACCTCGGCGTCACCGAGGCCGGCCCCAGATTCCAGGGCACCATCAAGTCCGCCGTGGCCTTCGGCGTGCTGCTCGCCGAGGGCATCGGCGACACCATCCGCGTCTCGCTGTCCGCGCCGCCGGTCGAGGAAGTCAAGGTGGGCAACCAGATCCTCGCGTCCCTGGGTCTGCGCCCCCGGCAGCTCGAGATCGTGTCGTGCCCGTCGTGCGGACGGGCCCAGGTCGACGTGTACCGGCTCGCCGAGGAGGTCACGGCCGCGTTCGATGGGTTCCCCGTGCCGCTGCGCGTGGCCGTCATGGGCTGTGTCGTGAACGGGCCCGGCGAGGCACGCGAGGCCGACCTCGGCGTGTCGTCCGGCAACGGCAAGGGGCAGATCTTCGTGCGCGGCGAGGTCATCCGCACCGTCCCGGAGAGCAAGATCGTCGAAACGCTGCTCGAGGAGGCCCTCAGCCGCGACTGGACCACATAGGGTGTCCCCCGTGCGCGAAGTTCAGGCAAAAGTCGCCCAGGCCGCCGACAAGCTGGGCCTCCACGCGAACGCCCCCACCCTCACCCTGACCCTGCAGACCGACATCGGCCGGCTCGCGGAGGAGGTGCTCGCCGCCACCGGCGGCGGCCGCCGCCCGTTCCGCCCCACCGAAGGCTGGGAACAGCGCCTCGCCGACCTCACCTTCACCCTCGTCAACCTCGCCGACCAGACCGGCGTCGACCTCACCACGGCCCTGGACGCCGCCATCGCCCGCCACGAAGCCAACGCCAAACCCCTCGACGACCTCCCCGGCTGGTAACCCACCCACACCCCACCCCCGTGTCACACGTTACTCCCGGGAAATGGCACGCACAGGGCGCCAGGTGCGCGTCATCGCGGTCGATGCTGTCGCCGCTGA
>CBIMJO010001134.1:0-4016 GCA_966244135.1 uncultured Actinocrispum sp.
CGGAGATGCCTTGTGGGTCGCGGAACCCGTAGCGGTGGACGCGCACGCCGCGAGTGAAGGTCCAGTCCAGTTGCCAGAGGGCGATTCCATGGGCCGGCCATGATGCCGGCCATAGGCGCCGGGCGGTGGAATTGGCGGTGGTGAGCCGTTTGCGCAGCCAGCTGAGGTCACCCATGGCGCCTGTGCTGTTGAAATCGCCGGTCACCAGGACTGGGTTCGGGTTGGCCTCGATGTCGGTCTGCAGGCGGTGGAACTGGGCCTTGCGGTTTCGGTTGCGTTCGCGCAGACGGGTATAGAAGTCGCGGGTCAGCACCTTGTCATCGCGGACGAACTGAACCGGGATATGTACGTTGTAGACAGACAGGATGCCGGTGTCGAGCTGGAGATCGGTACGGAGTACCTTGATCGTGTCGTACTCCGTGCGCCACGATGTGCTGGTGGGTAGCGGGCCGACGATCGGAAAGCGTGACAGGGTCACCAGCTCACCGACGGCCGCGATGTGGTATCCAGGAAATTCCTTATCCAGTCGGAGGTCCACGACCGGCCGCGGGTTCACGTGGACGCCATGCAGACACTCCTGCAGGACATAGATGTCGGCGTTCTTCGCTTTCAGGAACTCGTACAGGCCCTTGGCGGTGTCCGCCTGATCCCAGTACTCGGTGTTCCAGGACAGCACCCGCACGGCGCCGGGCGGTAGTTCGGCGGCCCGCGCGAGCCCACGGCGATTCAGTCCACTGTGGCCGATGCCGAGCAGGCCCGCCGACACAGCGACGGCCGTGGTCCAGTGTTGTGCGGCCGGAACCGAGATGGCCAGCAGGATCAGCGGCACACCGAGGTAGCTCACCGGGGGAATCAAGTCGGGCAGCAGCCACAACCAGAACCGGCCGGAGAAAAGGCGATGCAACAAGACGAAGATGAGCCACGCCAAAGCAAGCCCCAACAGCACGTTCATGTGTGCGCCCGTTCGGTGACCGGCGCCGAGTCGTACAGCCGACGGAAGCGGGCCGAGATCAGCCACTGCACCACACCGGTCGCGAGGCCGCCCACGATCGTGAGGTTCACCAGGAAATGCACACCGGCGAAGAACAACGTGAAGGGCAGACCTCGGCGCGACCGCACGAACCGGTACATCCGGGCGTCGCAGGCGAGCGACCCGGCGAGCGGCAGCGCGGGAAGGGCGAGCCACACCGGGCCAAGAAGCGCGAGCGGCAGGGTAACCACAGCGAGGGCCGCGAACAGGCTACTGCCCGCCCGCGCCGGGGTCTCATACCCTTGCGCGAACCGCCTCCTTCTGGTGTACAGGGGAACGCGGGCGCGGACCCGGTGGAAAAGCTTGCGGAGCAAGGGACTCAAGAGGTGGTCGTGGTCGAGCTTGCCGGCCACGGCCGACGTGCTGACCATGCGGTAGTTCTGGGCGAGCCGGTTGCCGTAGTCGACCTCCTCCGTCCACCGCAGGCGCGGGTTGAACGGACCGACCTCGTGGAACACCTTGGCGCGGATGGCGCACATCGCCGAGAATAGGAACGAGACCTCGCCCTGCGAGGCCACACACCAGTAGTGGTGTTGCAGGGCACGGTATTCCTCTACCCGGCTGTCGTTGGACAGCGGCTCGGCATCGTCGATCCCGCACACCGCCCCGAGATCCGGGTTCGCCTCGAGCAACGCGACCGCGTTGGCCACCGCGTCGGGGGCGAGTGCGCCATCCGAGTCGACGAAGAACAGGAACTCACCACTGGCCCATTCAGCGCCGCGGTTCCTGGCTACCGACGGCCCCGAGTTGCGCTCGTTGCGAAGCACCGTGACACCAGCCGACTCGGCGATCCGAACCGAGTCATCCGTGCTGGCGTCGTCCACGACGACGACCTCCAGCGGTGAGTAGGTCTGCTGCTTGATGGCCGCCAGGCACAGCGGCAATGACTGGGCGTGGTTGTAGTTGGGCACGATGACAGTGGCCAGTGCGGGCATGGGGTCCTCACTTGGAGTGCAATGACACGACGACGTCCTGGAGATGGCGGCTGGACAGTCCGTGCGGCGAGACCAGGTCATAGGAGTGGATGCCGATGTCAGCGGACGTGAACGTCCAGTCCATCCGCCACAGCGGCAACCCGAAGAACGTCAGCGACACCGGGTAGAGCGACCGATCGGCGCGCCCGGCGTTCTTGAACCCGTCGAACCTGCCGAGGTCACCGGTGTTCGGCAGGAGGTTGAGGTTGCCCGCGATGAGCACCGGATGGGGATTCGCGCCGACGTCGGCGAGCAGCCCGTCCACCTGGTGCCGCCTGCCCTCCGCCAGCCCTCGGATGTCGGCGAAGAAGGCCGGGGTGAGCGGCATGACGTGCAGGAAGTACCGATCGTAGAAGAACGCGTTGTAGACCGACAGAATCCGGCCGTTCACGTCGAGATCGGTGCGCAGCGCCCCATAACGCCAGCCGGCGAGGAACCAGATGTTGTCCGTGCCCGGCGGCTGGACCGGGTTCGTCTGCAGCGGAACCTGTGCCACGATGGGAAAGCGCGAGATCGTGAGCAGGCCGCCGATGGTGGCGAACTGGTAGCCGGGGAACTCGCGGCGAAGCCGGTCCGCATCCCGCACCAGCTGACCTGTCTCGGGTCCACTGTGGGCATAGCTCTGCAGGAGGTAGACATCGGCGTGCCGCTCGGTCAGGAACTCATAGAACCCATCGACGCCCGAGTCCCACTGCAGGGTGTCCCAGGACACGACGTGCAGGGCGCCGGGTGGCGCCGGCCCGTCAGTGTCTCCCCCGGTGAAGGCCGTCGCGTTGATCCCCGACTCCCCCACCCCGAGGACGAGCGCCACCGCCGTGAGCGCGGCGGAGGCGATGCCGACTCGTGGAGTACCCAGCGAACGCCGGAACCACAACACCGCGAGGGTGATGAGCAACGCCACCGGCATCAGCACGAACAGCAGCGGAGGCATGAGGTCCGGCAGTATCCAGAGCCAGGTCCGGCCGGACAGCAGGAGATGCAACGACACCAGCAGCACCAGGGCGATCGAGCAGCTCAGCAGCAGTCTGTCTATTCGGGACAGTCCGGTCCGGCTGAGTGCCAGCAGCACCAGCGCGGCGAGCACCACCGGCGGTCCGACGAAGAACAGCAGTGGCGGCAACGGATTAGGAATGCCGCCGAACCAGTAGTCGCCGGTGATCAGCTGGTTGACCGAAGTGGCCAAGAGCCACAGGGTCAAAACCGCCAGCAGCACCCGCCCGGTCCAGCGCAGCGCCCGGGGTCGCGGAGCGGATTTCGTGGTGGTCATTGGACCTCAAGCCAGAACGACGTGGGCCGGTACTTCTCGGTGAAGCCGATCTGGTGCCACAGTGGGTCGAGCAGGCCGCGCAGCTGCTCGTCGCCGTCGATGAAAGCGTTGGGCAGGACGACTTCGAACCGGGCCGGATCCGCGAGCAGGAAGGCGGCCAGCAGATACTGCTCGGAGTAGTACCGGTAGCGCCACTCCGGCGGATAGTCCCTGGGCAACGCGATGTCGTGGATGTGCACGAGCACTCCGGGCCGCAGCAACGGAAGGATCTCGAAGAAGAACACCGTTACGTCCGAGCCCATGAAGACCCGGTGCGAGCCGTCGAGGAACACGATGTCGCCCGGCTCGAGCCCGGCGAAGACCTCGAGGTCCGTGTCCTCGAGCCGGTCGCGGATCACGTTGTCGCATAACAGGTCGACCTCTGCCCGTGGGTGCGGGTCGATGGAGGTGACCGCGGTGCGCAGGCAGTGGTCGGAGATGGCGCGCCGCGCGAACTTCGTGGAGTTGCCCGAGCCGACCTCCAGGTAGCGCTTGGGATTGCGTTCGGCGAGCATGCCGTAGAGCGCGACCGCGTCCAGCGCGGGCAGCCACCCGTTGTCCCAGTATGGCGTGCTGCCATCCCGGCTGCCGTACACGCGGATCGTGGCGAGCCGGTCGGCCAGATCGACGAAGCCGGCGAGCCGTTCCGCGTAGCTCGCCCGGTTCTTCTCGATCAGCGCCGTGATCCCGGGATGCTCCGGCCGCC
>CBIMJO010001135.1:0-4014 GCA_966244135.1 uncultured Actinocrispum sp.
CCGGCGTCGTAGGCCCGCCGGTGTTCCCAGTAGTTGTCAGTGAAAGCGCGAAGGTCCGCCCCGGCGAGGGCGGCGAGGTCGGGCAGTGCGCGGGTGCGCCTGCTGATCACCTCGCCGTAGTCGAACACGATCCAGCGCATGTCACTCCTTTGCCAGTCGTCGCAACGTTTCCGTGATGTCGTCAGCGCTGACGTCCCGGTGGGTGACGAACCGGATCCGGCCGGACATCGGCACGGCGAGGATCCCGATCCGGTGCAGCTGCGCCAGGGTGTGCTCCACGTCCGGCACGGCCGCGATCACGATGTTGGTCTGCGGCGGCGTGACCTCCCAGCCCAGCTCGACGAGCCCGTTGGCCAACGTACGAGCGTTCTCGTGGTCGGCGGCGAGGTCAGCAATGCGCTCCAAGGCGACCAGACCGGCGGCGGCGAGAATCCCTCCCTGCCGCACCCCGCCACCGAGCATCTTGCGCACCCGCCGCGCCTCCTCGATGAACGAGGCCGACCCGGCCACCACCGACCCGACCGGCGCGCCAAGCCCTTTGCTCAGACACACCTGCACCGAGTCCGCACCCACGGTCAGCGCGCCCGGCGGCAGCTCGAGCGCGACCGAGGCGTTCCACAACCGGGCCCCGTCCAGGTGCACGGCCAGCCCGGCCTCCCGAGCGGTGGCGACCAGCTGCGCATGCCGGTCTGGCGGCGTCACCGTCCCACCTGAGGCGTTGTGCGTGTTCTCCAGGCACAGCAGCGTTGTCCGCAGCCCGTGATAGGGCACGGCGCCGCCGATCGAGCCCCGCAACGCCTCCACCGAGAACTGGCCAGGCGACAGGTCCCAGGCCAGCGGCTCCGGCATGCCACCGGCCAGCCACGCCGCCGACCCCAGCTCATTGACGATTACGTGTGCACCCACCGCGGCCAGGAACCGGTCGCCGCGGCGCAGGTGCAGCATCAGCGCGATCTGGTTGCCCATCGTCCCGCTCGGCACCCACAGCGCCGCCTCCACGCCCAGCAGCTCCGCCACCCGCTCCTCGAGTCTGAGCATCGTGGGGTCGTGGTCCAGGACATCGTCGCCCACCACGGCAGTGGCCATGGCTGTTCGCATGATCTTGTCCGGAGTGGTGACGGTGTCCGAGCGCAGGTCGATGATCGGCGAGGTCACAACCCGATCACACCACATGCGGGCGCCCCGGAGCGAAGCCAGAGTGGAGTGTGGCGTAGAACTCAACGCGACATCATGCAACCGTGTCGGTGACAGGGTCCGTCCCTTACCCGTAGACGACGAGCGGAGAGAGTCCGCGTGGACCAACGCGACGAGCAGGAGTTCGCGGAGTACTTCGAGGCCCGGCTGGATGCCGTGCGCCGGACCGCGTTCCTGTTGTGTGGCGACTGGCACCGCGCGGACGACCTGGCCCAGACCGCGTTCGTCGCGTTGCACCGGCGGTGGCGCAAGGTGCGGGACCGCGGGGCGCTGGACGCCTACGTCCGCCGGACGGTGGTGCGCGCGATGATCGACGAGTCGCGCCGGCCGTGGCGGCGGGAACGGTACGTCGAGGAGATGCCCGAGCCGCCGCAGTCCGGCGCGGAGATCGGCGAGCGGGTCGCGACCAGGACGGCTCTGGTCGACGGGTTACGGCGGGTACCGCCGCGGCAAAGGGCGGTGCTCGTGCTGAGGTTCCTGGAGGGCCTGGACGTCTCGGCCACCGCCGAGGCGCTCAAGTGCTCCGAGGGGACGGTGAAGAGCCAGACCGCGCGCGGCCTGGCGGCCCTGCGCGAAGCGCTGGGCGACACGTTGGACGATCTGCGGCCGGCGTCGTGAGGAGGTGGACATAGGTGGACGAGAAGAAGCTGGGTGAGCTGTTCAAGGACGCGGTGCGGGACACGCCACCGGCCACCTTCGGCACCGGCGAGGTGCGCCGGGCATCCGTGCGCGCGTCCGCACGTCACCGGCAGAACGTTGTGGTCGGTTGCGTGCTCGCGGTGGTCCTCCTGGGTGGTGGCGGGATCACCGCTGTCGCCCTAACGGGTGGAACTTCTCACTCGAACGCGGCTGTCAGCGCCTCCGGTGGCAGCGCGGATACCGCCAACAGTGGCACTATGAAGAGCGAAGCCGGGGCCGGTGCGCCACGTGTGCAGGAAGCGCCGCCGACGGCACTGAACGACCAGACGGGGACGTCCAAGCAGGGAGACTCCCCGCCTGGAGGTGCTGGTTCGCCCAGCACCCGCACCCCTAGTGGTGGGTGCGAAACGGCGGACCGGGAGCTCGCTGCTGCCCTCGCGAGCGAGCTCCCGGCCGCCCCCAACGCCAAGGACGCCATGAAGGTGCCGTTCGGCTGCCCGCCGCGCAGCCGCGGCGCGTCGTTCAAGGTCACCGATGGCGCCCGGTCGGGCACGGTGTCGCTGGTGGTCATCCCGCCCGGTGTGTCGGCCGGGTTCGCCCCGCTGGGCATCGAGGTCCCGGGTACGCAGGACTTCTCCGCCACCGGCGCGACCAGCGGCGCGACGGTCTACCTGGTCAGCCAGCCGACGCCGGAGCTGGCCGAGGCGCCGTTCACCGAGAACGGCAGCCAGATGGTGGCGAGGTTGGCCCAGAAGTTCTGACCTACGCTGGTCACACCATGACCACAGCGAGTACGCCCAAGGGCGAGCGCCGCCGCCAGGCCCTGATCGAGGCGGGTGCGCGGCTGCTGGCCGAGGGCGGCTTCGACGCGATCCGGCACCGGGCGGTGGCCGAGCGCGCCGGCCTGCCGCTGGCCTCCACCACGTATTACTTCGACTCGCTGGACGAGCTGATCACCGCGTCGGTCGAGCACCACGGCCGGCTCGAGCTGGCCCGCGGCTGGGCGCAGCTGCGGGCGATGACCGATCCGGGTCCGGAGACCCTGATCGAGATGGTGCTGGACCAGTTGCTCGGCGACGAACCGGAGTCCGAGGCGGTGCTGCTGCGCTACGAGCGGCTGATCGCCACCGGGCGTCGGCCCTACCTGCGGCCGTTGATGCAGACGCTGTCCGGCGAGATGTACGACCTGCTCGCCGAGATGTTCGCCAAGGGCGGCCTGCCGGTCGACCGGGAGCGACTGGAGCAGATCGTGCACCTGGTCGACGGGGCCGTGCTGAACGCGATCATCGAGATCCACTCGGATCCGCGGGCGACCGCCCGCCGGATGCTCAAGGCAACACTCGAGCAATAGCAGGCATTTCCTCGGCACGACCGCGGTGGGGGTGGGCGGCCCCCGCAGGAGGTCGGCGAACAACGCTGTCAACCTTTGCGTCCCCTCAACCGTGAGGAACTAAGGGAGACGCGAAGGGAGCTGGAGTGCGCAAGTCCGACGAGGAGCGGTTCCGTGCCTTCGCCGGTGGCCAGGCCAAGGCGCTGCGCCGGTGCGCCTACCTGTTCTGCGGCGACTGGCACCTCGCGGAGGACCTCACCCAGACCACCCTGATCAAGATCTACCGGGCCTGGTCCACCGTGCAGAAGACCGACAGCATGCAGAACTACGCCCGCAAGGTGCTGCTCAACGCGTGGCTGGACGAGAAACGGCGGCCGTGGCGGCGCACCGAGCTGCGGGTGGCCGCGCCGCCGGACTTCGCCGACGCGGGCGCTGATCCCGAGCTGGCGCAGGCCCGGTCGTGGGCCAAGGACATGACCCATCGCGCCCTCCTGGAGCTGCCGCCCAGACAGCGGGCGGCGCTGGTGCTGCGCTATTTCGACGACCTGTCGGTCGCCGAGACCGCCGCGGTGCTGGGCTGCTCCGAGGGGACCGTGAAGAGCCAGACCGCGCGGGGGCTGGAGACGTTGCGCCTGGTGGTCGACAACCTGACGGCCGGCAGGCCGGCGAGGAGGGTGGTGTCGTGAGCGAGCAGGAACTGCGTGAGGGCCTGCGGTCCGCGGTCGAGGACGAGCCACCGATGCGGGTCGACCTGGACGAGATCGTCAGCATGGCCGAGCGGCTGGTCCGGCGGCGGCGCGCGTTGGTCGCCGTCGGCGTGGGCACCGCGGCCGTGACGCTCGCCGCGGTCA
>CBIMJO010001136.1:0-4014 GCA_966244135.1 uncultured Actinocrispum sp.
CAGACAGCCGGGTGCGTTGGGCAAGAGGGGCCGTATCTGGTCATGGCTCCAAGCGTCGTCAAGTACGATCATGATCTTCCTGTCGACCAGTTGGGCACGCCATAGTCTCGCGCGATCGTCCGAGTCTGCCGGAATCCACTCGGCTGTTACTCCCGCCGCGAGCAATAGTGAACCGAGGGCGTCACTAGCACGGAGAGGTCCTCGGCCGAACGTGTGGCCGTGGAGTTCGAGGAAGATTTGACCATCCGGAAAACGGCTGGCCAGGGCATGAGCGCAGTGGATCGCGAATGCACTCTTCCCCACGCCCGGCATCCCATCGATAGCGATGATTTGGACAGTTTCGGCGCAGTTGTCTCCAGCCGCCATAATGTTGCGCAGTTCGTCACGCCGGCCAGTGAAACGTCTGACCTTGGACGGCAGATCGTAGAGTATGGGAAATGCCGGTCGGTTAGGACTGGGCAGCGAGATATGATGGATTTCCCCAGCCTGCACGACGAAACCTTCTATCGTACCGGTGATCTTGTTTTGAATGCCGGGCCCGTCAGTCACAAGATGAGTATGCCGCGACATGGACTAGTCGGCGATCGCGTGTTTGTTGGTCAGTCGTATGGAGCAATCCGTCGAGCCTCACCTGCGCGAACCTTTGACACCTGTGCGACTCCAGGCTGGTGGGGGCAGTTTCGCCTTTTGTTGTCGCGGGTTCTGGGGTGGTCGCGCTGATCTAGCGGTTGGAGCCAAGACTCGGCCGGGGCCGACCCGGAGGGACTTGGCCGTGACGCCGACCTCGAGTTTTGGCGTTGGCTTGTCCTCACCGTAGACCTCACCGGTCGCGACGTTTGAGCGCGGCAAACATGTTCGTAGTGCCGGGCTTCCAGTGCCGCCGACCTGACTGTGCAGGACAGTCGCCGGTTACGAACACTCACGCCCCTGCGGCAATTGGTCTCGGGGCGGCACTCGCGTGCAGGAGAACCATGCCTAACGGCAGCCTCGCTGGCCTGATCTTCGCAGGTGAGAGGCGCTTGATACTCCCACCCAATGATCATGGGGACAGCCGCCTCAAGATCATCATGTTGTGACGCACGAGATCAGCGAGGCGGCTGCGGCCGCCATCATAGAAGGCGAGCGGGCGGTGGCGAATCTGGTACAACTGCACGGCCGGTTGAAGCCCTGTTTCGCCCGGGTGCAGCCGTTCAGACAAGCGGAGAAGTACCTGGCCGGGCTGATGAGTGACCTACCGCGGAAGAACAAGACATTCTCGCCGACATGACCTCCGCGAGCGCCACCGCCTACCATGCTCTGCCCATACCACCCATGCCGTGCAGGACGTGAACGCCCGATGACCGCATGCCGCCCGTCATCTCCGCTTCAAGCGCCCCGATCAGCTCCGTCCGACCTCGCAGGGTCGGTTCCCGCGCCAGTCGCTGCAGGGGCAGGGAAATCGTGGTGAGCAGCGGGAACCGCTCGGCTGGTGGCGCCCCCGACATGGATGTCCCCGGGCACGACGCCGGCCTGCAGCGCCGGTCCCGTGACCGTGCCGGAAAGATCGTTGCGCCACTGCGCAAGTTCACCCGAGTCGCTCAAAGACCGCCCCACCGTTCGAGCTGTTCGCGCCTTCCACCGTAGGTCAGGCGACCGCATCCCGCGTCCGCCGGTCGGGGCACGGGACGTCGAGGTGGTTGCCGTGATGGCGCGAAGCGGCGCTGTAGGCCAGTCACAGCAGCACGGCCGGTCATCCTGCCGTAGGACCGTCTGTCGTGAGTGGACGGCGCCGACGTCATCGTGTGTAGCGTCTGACCAGCACGGATGAAGTTTTCGGCAAGCGCACCGCCGGCTCTTCGTCCCTTCGGCGGCACTTGAGGCCCCCCCGATCGGCATCCAACGGAAGGCGCAGCCCTTCCCGCATGCCTGCGGATGCGACATCATGGAAGTGCGTGATCCGGGCTCAACCGCGGCCAGCGAGGGGAAATCGGCATCATGGACACAATCCCTGCGGATTCGAGGAATGGCATCGTGTCCGATCTGATCGATATCAGGTCGGTGCCTCTAGCCGCAATGCGGCAATGGCGCAGCGGCGCGATGCGCAAGGCGATGACCAGCGCGGTACGGCGCGCGGGTAAATCGCATGTCTGCGATCAGAAGCTCAACAACGATTGGGGCGTCTGATCATCGATGCGGATCCGCCCGGCGATTTCGGTCGCCACCACATATCGTGGGCGGACTTCGACGCGATGGCAAAGGGCGGCGGTGGGGCGCGGGTAGTACACCTGCTGCGGCACGCCGAGCGCAGCAGGCGGCTGTTGCTGATCCGGTCGCTCGTCGACGAGGTGGCGAAGTCACCGGAACTCGCCCATCCGCTGCCCGGCCCGGAAGACGCGTGGGATCTGCTCGCCCGTACCGAGGCGGTCGCCCCTGGTGTGCTGGACCTCGTGCTTGCCCATCCGTACACGGGTTCCTGGGCCGGCTACACCACCAGGCTGCTCGGCAGCCAGATCAGCGGGGTCTGGCCGCTGTGGGTGCACGTGGGGTACGTGCACGCGCTCGCCGCGGCGGCCGCGATCCGGGCCGGCCTGCCGTTCACGATCCCGATTCCGGTGTGGAATGGCGACGCCGTCCTGCCGACACTCGGGCTGGCGCGATTGCGTTCGGCCGAGACGTGGTCGGTGGCGGAAGTAACCAGCCGGGCCGGCCGAATCCGGGTCGGTGCGGCAGAACTGCCCGCGGATCTGAATACGACTACCGGTCAATGGTGGAGTATCCGCCGGTTGTCCGCGCACGGTCACGGCCGCACGTTTTCGGTTCGTCTGGACGATGTGGACCCCTATCGCGGACCGTACGAACCTCTCGGGCCACAACGACTGGACGATACGGAAACGTCGGCGTGGCGGAAACTGATGACCGACGCGTGGACGTTGCTGAGCGCCGGTGTTCCCGATTTCGCCGAGGCGTTGCGAGTCGGGTTTGATTCCGTCGCGCCCCGGCCGTTGTCGTTGTTCCGCACGCCGAGCGCCTCGAGCAGCGACGCATTCGGCAGCGCGATCATCGGCCGGCCGCCGGACGCCGCGTCGCTGGCGTCGATGCTCGTCCACGAGTTCCAGCACAGCCGCCTCGCCGGGCTGATGCACCTCACGCAGTTGTGGGAACCCGACTCCCGCGAACGCATCTACGCACCCTGGCGTGACGATCCACGGCCGCTTGGTGGTGTGGTGCAAGGATTGTACGCGTTCTTCGGAATGGCGGCCTTCTGGCGTTCGCAGGCCGGCACCCGTGGCGGAGCCTACGAGTTCGCGTACCACCGGCGCATGTCCTGGCAGACTTTCCTGACCGTGCAACATGATCCGGCGCTGACACCGAACGGTCGGCGGTTCCTGCAGGCGATGGGCGAGGAACTGGGGCCGTGGCAGGACGAACCCCTCCCGCAGGACGTGCTCGACGCCGCCCATCGCACCGCCCTCGACCACTACCTCGGCTGGCGGATCCGGCATGTGCGGCCGGACAAGGCCTTGGTGCGGGACCTGGCAACGGCCTGGCTCGCCGGCCGGGTGCCCGACCGGCTGAGTTTCGACGCGAACCGGCCCCCGACTCCGCTCGCCGACGGCAGCTGGTCGCACGCCCGGGCGGATCTGACACGGCTGGTGATGTCGAAGCCCGCTGCCGAGGTCCGGGCCATGTGGGCCGACGTGCCGGACGTGACGACTGCCGATTTCGCTTTGGCCACAGGGCGATTCGGCGACGCGGCGGCAGCGTACCGGTCGGGGCTGGCGCAGGATCCGGACCAGCCAGCGTTGATCGCCGGACTGGCGCTCGCGCTGTCGGCCACCGGCCCCGATGCGGCGGCGCGGACGTTGACGCGCTGTCCGGAACTGGTCCGCGCGGTGCACCGGCAGCTTCGGGCCCGTGCGCTCAAGCCGCCGACCGTGACGGACCTGGCGGCCTGGATCGGCCGCTCAGTGCTCTGAAAACCGGTTGGGCGGCGCGGGCAGGATCCCGGCGGTTTCGCCGCGGTTCTGATATCGT
>CBIMJO010001137.1:0-4012 GCA_966244135.1 uncultured Actinocrispum sp.
GCCATAGGCAAGATTTCGGGCGCCGATGCAGGGGCCAGCACGAGCTTGCGGGCGCCGACCCGGACCCCGATCGCGCGGGCGACGTCGTCCGAGAGCGCCGAGGTGTCCAGCGCGCGGCCGGCCCACAGCAGCACGGGAATCAGCGCCACCACAACGATCGCGACGACCAGGGCCTCGTCGTAGCCCCAGCCGGCGAGCGTGCCGATCAGCCAGATCTGCGCGCGTTGCCCGTCGATCGGTGCCGCACCGACGATGAAGATCTCGGTGATCGCCTTCAACGCGACCGCGACCGCGATTCCGGCCAGCACGAACCGGTTTCCGCGGCCGAACGCCAGAACCACAGCGGCCGCACCGAGTCCGCCGATCAGCGCGGCTGGAGGCAGCACGGCGACCGGCGCTCCGGCCACGATGACCATCGTGGCCGCGAGCCCGGCTCCTTGCGAGACACCGATGACATCCGGGCTGGCCAACGGGTTGCGGCTGACGCCTTGCAGCAGCGCACCCGCCAACCCCAGCGCCACACCGATGACCACGGCGAGCACAGTGCGGGGGAGCCTGATTTCCACGACTTTCTCGGCCCAGGTGGGAATGCCGAAGACCGCGCGGAGAACATCGCCGGGTTGCACGCTCGTCGACCCGATGC
This sequence comes from uncultured Actinocrispum sp., assembly GCA_966244135.1. Taxonomy (GTDB): domain Bacteria; phylum Actinomycetota; class Actinomycetes; order Mycobacteriales; family Pseudonocardiaceae; genus Kibdelosporangium. Next base: position 644 of record CBIMJO010001137.1, read on the forward strand.
ACAACGCGCCGATGAACACGATCACAAGCAGGACAAGGAGTCCCGCGCCGACGACGACACCGCGCCGGTGCAGGGTGAACGAGACGGCCGGGGCGGGCCGCAGCACGAGGCGGGTCACGCGAGCACCAGCTTCGGCCGCCGCACCAGGAACAGCAGGATCGGCGCGCCGATCACCGCGGTGACCACCCCCGCGCGGATCTCGTCCGGCAGGATCACCACGCGACCGGCCACATCGGACAGCAGCAGGAACACCGCTCCCATCGGCACACTCACCGCCAGCAACCATCGGTGATCACTGCCTACCAAGGCGCGCGCGAAATGCGGGACGGCGAGTCCGACGAACCCGATCGGTCCCGTTGCCGCGACAGCAGCTCCGGTCAGCAACACCGCCCCGGCCGCCGCCGTGAGCCTCGTCGTGGCGACCCGGCTACCAAGACCCGTCGCCACGTCATCACCCAGCGCCAAGGCGTCCAGGCCCCTCGCCGAGATGACGGCCAGCAGGAGCCCGACGGCGATGAACGGCAAGACCTGGACCGTGACCTCGGTGGGCCGGCCGACCAGCGAGCCGATCACCCAGAACCGGAACTCGTCGAACGTGCCCGCGTCGACCGTCAGGATGGCGATCACGACCGCCCCGAAGGACGCGTTCAAAGCGGCTCCGACCAGGGCCAACGTCACCGGGCTCGACCCCGTTCGCGCGGCCAGCCAGTACACCAGGAACCCGCTCGCCAGCGCGCCCGCGATCCCGAACCAGACGTACCCGGGCAGCGTCTCCACCCCGAACAGCGCGATCGCCGTGACCACGCCGAGCGACGCCCCGGAGCTGACGCCCATGATCCGTGGGTCGGCCAACGGGTTGCGCGTGAGCGACTGCATCAGCACGCCAGCGGTCGCCAGGGCCGCTCCGGTGAGGAGGCCCAGGATCGTGCGGGGCATACGCTGCGTGCGCACGATCAAGGTGTGCGCTGAGTCGTCGGGACTGAACACCGCCCGCCACACATCGCCGAGCGGGATGCCGAGGTTGCCCACCGCCAGGCTGAGCATGATCGCCACCACCACCAGCAACCAGGCAATACCCAGCACCAGCCCGCGCCGATCCGCCACAGTCACCCTCACATTAGGAAAGCCAAACCTAAGCAGTCAGCAGTGTAAACGGCGCCCCTCTGCCGCCCCACCACGACCTCCAGGCGTTATACGGAACGTGACCGGTTCGGCGCGTTGGGCCATCCCTCGTGAGCACGCGCCAACAGCGGCCCCAAACCTCCACAGTGAACAGTTGCGGCGATGGGGCAGGTTCTCGCCGTGCGCATTGACCATCCCGGCACACCCGGCTTCCATTGGTCCCCATGCGCAAAGCCCTGGCCGTCCTCCCAGGACTGGCCTTGGCGGCATCCCTGCTCACCGCACCCGTCGCCGCCTCGGTCCCGGCCCGCCTCAAGGTCCCGGTGATCGACTGGGGCAGCTGCGAAGAGCAGCTCATCGGCTTCGAATGCGCCAAAGTCCCCGTCCCCCTTGACTACGACCGCCCCCAGGAGTCGACCATCACCCTGGGGCTGATCCGCAAACCCGCCACGGACACCGAACACCGCATCGGCTCGTTGTTCGTCAACCCCGGCGGCCCGGGCGGCTCCTCGGTCGATTTCGTGTTCTCCCATGGGGATGTGCTGTCCACCGACCTCTCCGGACGGTTCGACATCGTGGGCGTCGACCCACGCGGGATCGGCCGGTCCAACCGGCTCGGTTGTTTCGCGTCCGACAGCGAAGCCAAGAGGTTCTTCACCGCACCCGCCGCGAAAGTGCCCTACACGCCAGCGGAAGAACGCGCGTACGTGACACATTTCCGCCAGCTTGGGCCAAAGTGCCTCCCCCAGCCGATTGCCCAGCATATGAGCACCGCCGATGTCGTACGGGACATGGACTTGTTACGCCGTGCGGTGGGCGATCCGAAGCTCAACTACCTCGGGTTCTCCTACGGCAGCCTCATCGGCCACACCTACGCGGCGATGTTTCCCGAGACCGTGAGAGTGCTGGCCATCGACGGCGCGGTCGATCCCACACTGTGGACGACAGGGTGGCAGATCGCCGACAACCGGATCAGCACCGGCAAGGAACTCGACGAACTCCTCCGCCTGTGCGACGAAGCCGGCCCGGACTGCGCCTTCCACAAAGCCGGGCAGAGCGCGAAAGCCCGCTGGGAACAACTCGCCAACCACATCAAGGCCACGCCCGCCACATTCGGCCAGACCACAGTGGACTACCGGATGCTGGTCAACGTGGCAGGCGCCGCGATGTACTCGCCCGCCATGTGGCCGGAGTTCACGCAGTTCCTCAACGACCTCGCCACCGCGAAACCGGACGCCGAACTCCCCCTCTGGGCCGTGCCGGCCGAAGACCCGATCGCCGACCAGACCTTCTACGGCACCACATGCGCCGATACCGGCTTCCCTATCACCACAGCCGAATACAGTGCCGTCAGCGAATGGGCCGAAGCCGGGTCGAGGTTCGGCCGGTACTGGTGGTGGACCACCGCGGGCTGCAGTTTCTGGCCGCCGAACACCGACCGGTTCACCGGTCCCTGGCGCACCAAGGCATCGGCGTTGATCGTCGGGAACAGGTTCGACGGCATCACCGGGTACTCCGGTGCGCAGGCGAGTGCCCGCAACATCGAGGGAAGCCGCCTGCTCACCTACGCCGGCTGGGGCCACACCGCGTACTTCCGCGATGACTGTGCCCGCACGTATGTCGACGCTTACTTGATCTCCGGAGCGTTGCCGCCACAAGGAACCGTCTGCCCCGCGGGCCCGAACCCGTTCCTGGACAAGGCGATCGATCAGGCCGCGTCGTGAAACACCAGGCCCAGAGTGTGCCGCCGGCCTGACCGGATAGTTGAAACCCCATGCCGCACAGGGGAAGCGGACCAGCCACGGGCCGAACGCACCGGACGGTCGCGAGTGGTGAACACCAGGCCGTGCCCCTGCGGGATCAACGTCGACGTCCCTCGGGACTGAGCCCGCGGCCGTTGCTCGACAAGCAGGAACTCACCGCCGGTGTGGTCCTCCCCCGGCGCGTTCAGGTTGATCACGACCTGCAGCGGGAACACCTTGTCGCCATAGAGATCCCGGTGCAGGGCGTTCCAGTCACCAGGGCCATAGCGAAGCAGGATGGGTGTCGGCCGGGTCTGACCGGCCGCGTGACAGGCATCCAGCCATTCGTCCAAAGTGTCCGGCCACTCAGGACTTCGGCCCAGCTTGGACCACCAGTCCCGGGCGATCGGCAACAGCCGCGGGTACAGCGCCTGCCGCAACTCCTGCACCGGAGAAGGGAACGGAGCCGCGAAGTACCGGTACTTCGCGGCTCCGTTCCCTTCTC
>CBIMJO010001138.1:0-4009 GCA_966244135.1 uncultured Actinocrispum sp.
GACCGCGGCGAGCGCGCCTTCGACGTTCACGGACGCGCCGAAATCGCCGCCCATCGCGTCCAGCGCGACGGGAAGCTCGGCGCCCTCCGAGCTGTGCGGGGCTGCCGTCGTCAATGCGACCTCCCGCCCGGCCCTTCAGCCAAGCGCCCAGCCGTATGAGGGCAAAGAAAAACCGGGGGCCGCCGATGGGCGGCCCCCGGGTGGGTCGGCGCCGTGGAGGAGGTACGGCGCGAAGGCACAGCCGGGTGTCAGGAGTCCTGGCGCTTGGCTTCGATCTCGAGCAGGATCTGGATCTTGTCGCTGACCATGGCGCCGGCGGCGCCGCCGGTCACGCCGAAGTCCTTGCGGCTGATCTCGGTGGAGGCCGAGATGCCCAGGACGTTGGCGCCGTTGATCTCGCCGAAGCCGTTGATCTCCAGGTTGAGGGTGACCGCCTTGGTGACGCCGCGGATGGTCAGGTTGCCGTCCAGCAGGAACTGCTCACCGTCGTGGCGCACGCCCGTGGAGGTGAAGGTCAGCTCGGGGTACTCCTCGACGTGCAGGAAGTCCTCGCCGCGGACGTGGTCGTCGCGCTGCTCCTGGCGGGTGTGGAAGGAGGCCGCGTCGATGGTCGCCGTCACGGACGAGCTCAACACGTCCTCGTGGGTCACGATCTCGCCGGTGAAGGTGTTGAACTGGCCGCGGACCTTGGAGACACCCAGGTGTCGGACGATGAACGAGACGTCCGAGTGGATCGGGTCGATCGTCCAGGTGCCGGTGGCGTAGCCGGGAATGTTGATCGTGGGGGCGCTCATGACTATCCTTCTCTGTGGGTCTCGTTGAATCTTCAACTTCTGATGCAGACCATAGCGCGGTGAAGTTGAGAGTTCAACTATGGGGTACGATGGGTCCCATGACACAGGCCAGGTGGCTCGACTCCCGCGAACAGGCCGTGTGGCGTGGGTTCCTCACCGCCACCGGCTCCTTCATGGAACACCTCGACCGCCAGATGCAGCGCGACTCCGGCATGCCGCTGGCCTACTTCGAGATCCTCGCCGTGCTCTCCGAGATGCCCGGCCGCTCGCTGCGGATGTCCGAGCTGGCCGCGATGTGCCGCTCGTCACGCAGCCGCCTGAGCCACGCGGTGTCCCGGCTGGAGGAGGCCGGCTGGGTGCGGCGCCGCGCGTGTGAGAGCGACAAGCGCGGCCAGTTCGCCGAGCTGACCGACGCCGGGTTCACCGTGCTGGAGAAGGCCGCGCCCGACCACGTGAACACCGTCCGTCAGCACCTGTTCGACGTGCTGACCGAGGAACAGCAGGACCAGCTGGAGCAGATCAGCGCCGCGATCATCAAGGGCCTGACCCCGGAGTGTGACAGCGCCAAGACCGAGCTCGAGGCGGAGTTCAAGAGCGCGCAGGCCAGCAGTTAGGCTTCTCGGCGCCCCCACTCCTAGTGATCTGGTGCCCGCCGAGACCTCATGCTGAACATCTTCGCCCGTGCCTCGGTCTCGCGCGTGACCGACCCGATCGGCGCCTGGCTGGTGCGCATCGGACTGACGCCCAACGCGATGACGGTCATCGGCACGCTCGGTGCGGTGGCCGGCTCGATCTGGTTCTTCCCGCACGACGAGCTGCTCACCGGCACGTTCGTGGTCTGGGGCTTCGCCATGCTGGACCTGCTCGACGGCGCCATGGCCCGGGCCAAGGGCGGCAACGGCACCAAGTTCGGCGGCGTGCTGGACTCCAGCTGCGACCGGATCGCCGACGGTGTGCTCGGCGCCAGCGTCGCCTGGTGGTGCGCGGTGGTCGCGCAGAACGACACGCTGACCGCGGCCGCGCTGATCTGCCTGGTCAGCGGCCAGGTCATCTCGTACATCAAGGCCCGCGCGGAGGCGTCCGGCCTGCACGCCGACGTGGGTATCGTCGAACGTGCGGAACGGCTGATCATCACCCTGGTGGGGACCGGGCTCGTGGGCTTCGGCGTGCCCTATGCCCTGCACGTGGCATTGTGGCTGCTCGCGGTGCTCTCGGTGATCACGGCCGGCCAGCGGCTGTTCGCGGTGTGGCAGTCGGCACAACAGGAGACGGCATGAAAGAACGGCTGGTGGACACGGCCTACGCGGCGGGCTGGGGGCTGGTGCGCGGGCTGCCCGAGGGGCTGGCGGACAACGCCTTCCGGTTCGGCGCCGACCTGGCCACCCGGCGCAACGGCGGCGGGGTCCAGCAGCTGCGCCGCAACCTGCGGCGGGTCGTACCGGACGCGTCCGGCGAGCAGCTCGACCAGCTGGTCCGCGACGGGCTGCGGTCGTACTCGCGGTACTGGAAGGAGACCTTCCGGCTGCCGGCGATGAACGTGAAGTCGATCGCCGCCCAGGTCAACGAGACCGCCGTCGGCAAGGACGTGATCGACGCGGGGCTGGAGCGCGGCAACGGCGTGGTCGTCGCGCTGCCGCACACCGGGAACTTCGACGTCTCCGGTATCTGGGTCAGCCAGAACTACGGCGGCTTCACCACGGTCGCCGAACGCCTCAAGCCGGAGTCGCTGTACAAGCGGTTCCTGGCCTACCGGGAGTCGCTCGGCTTCGAGGTCCTGCCGCTGACCGGCGGCGGAACCTCACCGTACCGGGTGATGGTCGAGCGGCTGCGGCAGAACCGGGTCATCTGCCTGGTCGCCGACCGGGACCTGACCCGGATGGGCGTGCCGGTGACGTTCTTCGGAGAGGAGACCCGGATGCCCGCCGGGCCCGCGCGCCTGGCCGCCAGCACCGGCGCGACCCTGTGCGTGGTGGACAACATCTTCACCGAGAACGGCTGGGGTGTGCGGTTCCACTCGCCGCAGCTGGTGGAGAACCGCTCGGACACCAACGCGGCCACCCAGAAGCTCGCGGACATCTACGCGGCCGACATCTCGGCCCATCCCCAGGACTGGCACATGCTGCAGAAACTGTGGCTCGCGGACCTGCCCGAGGCCAGGCGGGAAGCCTTGAGGACCGGATGAGGATCGCGGCCACATGAGAATCGGCATCGTGTGCCCGTACTCCTTCGAGGTCCCCGGAGGAGTGCAGGCGCACGTCGTCGATCTCGCGCGGGCGCTGCACGCGCTCGGCCACGAGGTGGACGTGCTCGCCCCGGCCGACGAGGACACCCCGCTGCCCGACTTCGTCCATCCCGCGGGTCGCGCGGTCAGCATCCCGTACAACGGCTCGGTGGCGCGGCTGTCGTTCGGCCCGGTGTCCTACGCCCGGGTCCGGCGCTGGATCCGCGACCACGACTTCGACGTGGTCCACCTGCACGAGCCGACCGCGCCCAGCCTGTCGCTGCTGGCGCTGATGATCGCGGACGGCCCGATCGTGGCGACCTACCACACGTCGACCACGAAGTCCCGGGCGCTCAACGCCTTCCAGATCGTGCTGCAGCCGTTCATGGAGAAGATCACCGCGCGGATCGCGGTGTCCGCGCTGGCCCGCCGCGTGCAGGTCGAGCACCTCGGCGGGGACGCCGTCCAGGTGCCCAACGGCGTGGATGTCCGGTTCTTCGCCGAGGCCGAGCCGTTGGACGGGTACCCGCGGGAGGGCCCGACGATCGGGTTCGTCGGCCGGTTCACCGAACCCCGCAAGGGCATGCCGGTCCTGCTCGCCGCCCTGCGCCAGCTGATCACCCGGCTGCCGGACCTGCGGCTGCTCGTGGTCGGCCGCGGCGACGCCGGCGATCTGCGCCGCGAGGCCGGTCCCGCGCTGGCCGGCCGGATCGACCTGCTCGGCCAGGTTGACGACGAGACCAAGGCGCGTGCACTGTCCAGTGTGGACGTCTACTGCGCGCCGAACACCGGCGGCGAGAGCTTCGGGGTGATCCTGCTCGAGGCGATGGCGGCCGGAACCCCGGTCGTGGCAAGCGATCTGGACGCTTTCCGGCGCGTCCTGGACGACGCCACGGCGGGCGTGGTCACCCCGGTCGGCGACCCGACCGCGCTGGCCGAGGCACTGTTCCGCGTGCTGACCGACCCGGCGAAACGGGCCGCGCTCACCGCCGAG
>CBIMJO010001139.1:0-4005 GCA_966244135.1 uncultured Actinocrispum sp.
GGCGGCGGCTCGCTGCAATGCCGCCAGCGCGCCCGGGTTATCGCCCTCGCCTTCCTGCCAGGCGCCACCCCAGTAAGACATCGGCGCGCCGTTGATGACCACCGGACCTGTGTCGTCGGGGTCCGCGGAAGCGAGCATCATCGCCGCCCACCCGCCCTGGCAGTTGCCGACGATCACCGGTTTCGGGCTGTGAGGGTGGCGCTCGCGGACGGTACGCACGAACTGCTTCTCGGCGTCGCACACGTCGAGGAGCGTCTGACCCGGTTCGGGGTCACGGAAAAAGATAACGAAGTAGACCGGATGTCCCGCAGCGAGCGCGACGCCGACCTGCGAATCGTCTTTGAAGCCACCGATCCCGGGACCGTGGCCCGCGCGCGGATCGATGATGATGTATGGGCGGCGCTTGGGATCGATCTTCACGCCCGCGGGCGGAACGATCGACACGAGTGCGTAGTTGACCGGCTGGTCGAAGCGTCGGCCATCGGAGATCATCTCGAAATCGAACGTGAGCACCGGCGGCAAGCCCTTGCGCGTGTGCTCGACGAAATTGTTGCCGCGCTGACGCAGCGTGTCGAACCCGGCGCTGCGCCCCGTCACGATCTTGTGAACGTAGCTCTGGTGCCCGGTGTCGAAGACGATCGCGTCACTCGGCGAGTCGAATACCCGGTGCACCGCAAGGGTCAGCTCCACCACACCGAGGTTGGGGCCAAGGTGCCCACCGGTCCTGGCGACCTTCTCCACCAGGAACGCGCGGATCTCGGCGGCGAGCTGCGTCACCTCCTCGTCGGTGAGGCGCTTCAAGTCGGTCGGTCCGTGCAGGTTCTCCAGCAGAGTCACTGCTTCCACCTCGTCTGACTCGCTCCACTCCGTACTCGTCCATCCCGGCTTCCCGCCCAACCGGCTTCGGCCAGTCTACGGACGGTCCGGCGATCATGACCGCCGAGGCAGGCCGGCTCGCCAACCTGCCCTTACGGCCGCGGGATAAGTTGTAAGGTCAGGTCCAAGCTTGGGCAGGGAGGACCGGGGGGACATGAGCGTTTCAGGCGAAGATCAGCAGCAGCTGATCAGGCGGATAGGCCGCGCGCTGCTGGGGGCGGCGCCACCGAACTGGAAGCAGATCAGGGCGGAGTACCGCTCCGCGGGCCGCCACATCGAGGTCGACGTCCTGGTCACCGCGGAGGACGGCCAGCCGTTCCCGATACGGCCGCCCATGGACGTGGTCGACATGCTCGGCGAACTGCGTGCGGCTATGTACCAGCCCGGCCGCGGCACCTGGCTGTCCGGCGTCTACCTGCTGGACCACCCATCCAAGTACAGCGCCGAGTTCGAACCCGACACCGAACCCCGTTGGCGCCGGGTGCCGCCACCGATCGGCTTCCAGGACGAACTGCGCCGCTTCCCCCGGGACGACAACTACATCCCGGGCTGGCTCCGCGCCCGCGCCGGCCTCCCACCCCTCCAGCAACCACCGCCCCAGCCAGCCGATGGCCAGCCACAAGCCCTAGGCCAGCCATCAGTACCCGGCCAGCCTTCAGCCGCGGAACAGCCGCCGGCATTCGGTCAGCATCCGGCCCCAGGCCAGCCACTGCTGTCTGGACCATCATCCTCACCAGGCCAGCAGTACGGTCTTGATCCCGCCCTCGTTCCAGGCCAGCACAGTGTTCAAGGGCAGCGGGTCCCGGAACAGCAGCCGTCCCCGGGCCACCCACCAATCTCAGGGCAGCCATCCAGTTCAGGGCAGCCATCCAGTTCAGGGCTGTCATCCAGTTCAGGGCTGTCATCCAGTTCGGCGCAGCCATCGAGTCCAGGGGTGCCATCTGGTGCGGGGCACCTACCGGCTTCGGGACAGCCGTTCATGCCGGGGCAGCAGTCTGTTCCGGGCCAACCGGCCGCTCCTGGTCAGCCATACGATCCAGGGCAACCGTCGGCGGTCGTGCAGCCGTTCGTCCCAGGCCAACTGTCAGATGCCGGGCAACCAGCGCTCGCCCAGGCACCAGACACCGACCAGGCACCTCCGACTCCGACGCCGCCGTTCGGCCTGCCCATCGCGGGCCAACCACCGACACACGGACAGGCTGCGGCCCCTGCCTACCTATCAGCGCCGGACCAGCCAGCCGCGCCCAGCCAACCGGCAGCACCCAGCCAAGCAACAGCACCCCAGCACCAAGCAGCACCCGAGCACCCAGGAACATCCGGACACCCAGCAGCACCTGGACACCCATCCTTCGGGCAGCCACCCGTAGCCGACCAGACAGCCGCAGATCAACCGCCGTCGTTCGGACAGTTCCCGGTACTGGGCCAGCCGCCCCACGGCAATTCATAGGCATACGGCCAGCCAGGCACCATCGGCACCGGCTAGCCGCATCCGGCCAGCCACCCCTGAGCACAAACACGCGTTATGTAAGGGGCAGCTGCCCTGAGGCAGCAACCAGCAGTCACGCCGCCGCGACCTGGGCAATGTGTTGCCCGCAAGCCGCAGGTGGCGCACGTTCCCTGGCAGCGAGCGGCGCACCGACAACTCCCAACGAACCCAGGCCGACCTACAGCGCCGTAAGGCACCACGCGTGTCGCCATCGACAGCGGGCCGCCCACCCGCACGCTAACGATCCGCAAGCCCTGGCCAGCCACCTGAGATTCGCACCGGTGCACGAAGCAGCACCTCAGGGCACCTGCCACCGCCGGACAAGCCAGCGAAGTCCTGCCAGCGCTCGAAGCACCGCACGATCAGCTGAGCCGCAGGTACCCGTCCCTCACGATGAACCAAGAGCCCCACTGTGGTTTCACCTCCGCTCGGGTGGGTGCTCGGAGTGGTTCAGGGAGTTAGGCCAGGTGGCTGGATAGGGTTGCCCGTGCCGGTCAGGTGGCGCAGGATCTCCCGGTACGTTCTGGGTACGGGGACATTCAAGGGGTGTGGTTGTTCCGGATTGCGTCACACGTCTCCGCACGGGTGACTCACGTCAAGGAGGCGGGCGGCGAGGTCTACGAACTCGACCGGCCAGCGTCCGACCCCGCGGTGGTGACGGTGAAGTGCTGGCAGTGCGGCGCCATCGTGGCGATCTACGCCGCCTCACGAAAGGACGTCGCCAGAGAACGCCGGACGTACCTGATCCGCGCGTTGCTGACCGCGGCGATCACCCTCTCGCTGATGATGCTGGTCGCCTGGACGTTCCGGGCCGGAATAGGGACGTTGGGCACCTTCCTGTTGATCGGTGGACTGGTGACGGCATGGCTGACGCTGGCCAACCTCGCGCACTCCGCCCTCACTCAGGAGTGCGGAGTCTCGGAAGAGAGCAGCCCGAACAGCGACGTCTTCCACGAGGCGGAGTTCGGCTACCGCTAGCTCTGGGCGCGGCCGAGGAATGCCGCCAGGCGGTCGGCAGCCGTCGCACCGGGTAAGACCGGTTGTTCGGGGCCGAACATATCCCCGCGAGGCACGCGATCGATCCGTTCCTGCCACTGCGCCAGCGCCGCCTCGGTCAGCTCGGCGTCGATGTCCGTGGACTGTCCGGTGGCCTGCGCTAGGTCCCACGAGTGCACGATCAGCTCGTTGACGCGCATGTGCACCAAGAACGATCCCGGGAAGTCACCCAATGGTGTCGTCACGACCCTCTCCAGCGCGCCCGGAGCCGACATCGCGGTCTTCACACCGGCGATGGACAGGTCGAACGCGCCGGGCGGGTCGTCGCCCAGGTAGTCGACGCCGCGTTCGGGTGGTCGGTCGCCCCTGAACGCGGCCGCGGCCATTAGGTTCCCGTGCGTGAGGTGGTTGACCACGTCGCGCACTGTCCACTCGTCACAAGGGGTTGGCTCCCCGAACCGGTCGGAGTCGATCTTGCCGATGATCGCCGTGGCCGCTGCCGCCGCCCGGTCGAAGTTCTTCGTGTGTTGCATGTCCGGATCGTTGCACGGGGGTACGACAATTTTGGTTCGGCATGTGAAACGCCTCGTCACGTAGGGTGGGCGCGTGCCGTGAGTCAGGATGGAGGGGCCGATGGCCGAGCTGTT
>CBIMJO010001140.1:0-3997 GCA_966244135.1 uncultured Actinocrispum sp.
GTGCTTCCGGTGCTCTGGCTCGTGCTGGCCGCCACCAAGACCGACGGGCAGCTCGTGCACGACAACCCGCTGTCCTTCGGGTCCTGGAGTGCTTTGAAGGCCAACTGGGACGCGCTGACGGCCTACCAGGGCAACGTGATCCTGGTGTGGTTGCGCAACTCCGCGCTCTATTCGTTCCTCGCGCTGGTGATCACCCTGTGCGTGGCGATCCCTGCCGGGTACGCGCTGGCCGTGACCGAGTTCCGCGGCCGGCGCACACTGCTGGTCGCCACCCTCGTCGTCATGCTCATGCCCAACGCCACCCTCGTGGTGCCGTTGTTCCTGGAACTCAACGCGGTGCGCCTGATCGGTTCGATGTGGTCGGTCATCCTGCCGTACTCGTTCTACCCCTTCGGCGTGTACCTGGCCTACATCTACTTCACCACCGCGCTGCCCCGGGAGCTGCTGGACGCGGCCCGGCTGGACGGCTGCTCGGAGCTGGGCGTGTTCCGCCGCGTCGCGCTGCCGCTGGCCACCCCGGTGGTCGCCCTGGTCGGGTTCTTCAGCTTCGTGGCGAACTGGACCAACTACTTCCTGCCCTACGTGCTGCTGCCGGAGAGCGGCCAGTTCCCGGTCCAGGTCGGCCTGGGCACGCTGCTCAACGACGTCCCGCAGTTCAACCCGACGATCGGCACGCTGGCCGTCGAGCGCCCGGTCCTCGCGCTGGCCACCCTGCTGGCCATCACGCCCGTCCTCGTCGTCTTCCTGTTCTCCCAGCGCTTCCTCGTCGCCGGGATGCTCGCCGGCGCCACCAAGACCTGACCCGCACGCACTGACCAGGCCGAACGGAGAACTCCCCGGATGCATCCCGCCATCACCGCCTCGGTGCCGCTGCTCGAGCCGCCGGGCTGGGCGATCGCCCAGCGCGAGCTGTTCGACCTGCTCGACTACGCCTGGCGCCGGTTCGAGCACGACTTCACCAGCGTGGACGGGCGGCTGACCTACCACGAGGGGCTCACCTCCCGGGACGGCGTGGACGACTTCTACGAGACCTTCTTCAACTGGCCACAGCTCTACCTGCTCGGTGGCGCCGACGACCTGCTGGCCGCCGCCGAGCACCACTGGGAGGGCGTCACCCGCCAGCTCACCGAGCTGGGAATGCTGCGCGACGAGTACGAACGCGGCTACGACTGGTTCCACCAGAGCGAAAGCCTGCAGTTGTTCTACTTCCTGTGCATGGCCGCACCCGGCCGCTGGGCCGGGCGGGCGCGGCGGTTCGCCGACCTGTACGTCGATCCCGCGCACGGCAACTACGACCCCCGCCACCGCATCATCCGCCGCCCGCACAACGGCAGCGATCCTCGACGGCATGGGCTGTTCGACGGCGAGAGCTATCCCTGGCTGCCGGAGGAAGCGCGGATGTACGGCTTCCCGCTGGACTGGCTGCCGCCGGACGACACGGCCGAGCCGGGCCCCGATCCCCGGCTGGGCGAACAGATGCACCGTCGGATGGGCACCGGCGACACGGCCGTGAACCTGGCCGCGGCCGGACTCGTGCTCAACGCCCTCATCCTGTCCGGCGAGCAGCGTTACCGGGACTGGATCGCCGACTACGTGGGCGCGTGGCTGAAGCGGGCCGCGGCCAACGGCGGCATCATCCCCGACAACGTCGCCCCAGACGGCACAGTGGGCGGTCTGCTGGAGGGTCGTTGGTACGGAGGACATTACGGCTGGTCGTGGCCGCACGGGTGGTACAGCGTCGGGCACGCCACGGCGGTGGCGGCCCTGGCAGCGATCGCGGCCACCGGCGACGAGTCCTTTCTGGACCTCGTGCGGCCCACGCTGGACGAGATCGTCGCGCAGGGCAAGGTGATGGCCTTCACCGACGCCGACTCCAGCCTGCGGTCCCGCTGGCTCGCGCAGCTGGGCGAGGACGTGCACACGCCCACACTGCACATACCGCTCCGGTACGGCGACGGAGGATGGTTCGACTACAACCCGATGCTGATGGCGGTGCCCACGGCGTTGTGGCACCACTCGGCCGATCCAGTGGACTGGCGGCTCATCGAGCGCCTGCGGGCCGGCAGCGGCTACGACTGGCGCACGGTGCGATCGTTCCGCAACAAGGAGGAGGCCGGGCACGAGGAACCGTGGCTCGCCTTCCTCGCGGGCGACAACCCCGGCTATCCGGAGGACATCCTGGCGGCCGCCCAGGCGCAGGTCCGCCACCGGCTGGCCCGCATGGAGCGCTACCGCGACAAAGATGTCTCCGAGGCGGACATCCACCTCTGGCAGCAGTCCAACCCCGTGGTGACCGAGGCCCTGGTCCAGCTCACCTGGGGCGGCCCGCAGGTCATCTACAACGGTGGCCTGCAACAGGCTCGGGTCCGCTACTACGACGTCCACGGCCAACGCCCCGGTCTGCCCCGGTCGGTGGCGGCCCTGGTGTCCAGCATCGATCCACAAGCGACGGTCGTCGACCTGGTGAACCTCGATCCACTCGCCGACGAGGAAGTGATCGTGCAGGCCGGCGCGTTCGCCGAGCACACCATCCGCTCCGCACAGCACACGATTTGCACCGACGCGTCCTGGATCGGCGATCTGTACGACTACGGACACGGCCGGCCCGCGGTCTCATCAGCCGTCACGCCCGTCGACGGGCCATGGCTGCTCGTGCGACTCCCTCGTTCCACCACCGTGCGCCTGACCCTGCAGCTCGACCTGCGCACCCGCCAGCCGTCCTACCTCACCCCGTTCGACGCGGCGCCTACGTGATTCAACCCTGCATCCACGGAGGACAACGATGTCTCCCCACACCAGAACGGTGCTGGCGGCGTTCGCCGCCGCGATCACCGTCTTTCCCTGCACAGCGCTCATCCCGGCGGCCGCCGAGGCGGCCACCTCGACAATTTTCCTGGCACCCAACGGCAACGACAACAACCCCGGCACCGCCGACCAACCGGTCGCCACTCCGGCCAAGGCACAGCAACTGGCGCGTACCCAGTCGGCGGCCGGCAATGACGTGATCGTGCAACTCGCGGGCGGCACCTACCGGCTGTCCACCCCGTTGGTGTTCACCAGCGCGGACTCCGGCCGCAACGGCCACACCGTCACCTGGCAGGCCGCGTCCGGCCAGACGCCGGTGTTGTCCGGCGGGCAGCAGGTCACCGGCTGGACTCAGCAGGACCCGAGCCAGAACATCTGGGTCGCGAACGTCCCCAGGGGCGCCGACTCGCGTCAGCTCTATGTGGACGGCGCCCTCGCCCCGCGTGCGTCGATCACCATTTCCCGCAACGATGTCAGTGTCACCACCAGCGGGCTGACCATCGTGAACTCCGCCCTGAACTACCTGGCCACTTTGCCGCAGCAGAACCGGATCGAAGTGGAGAGCCAGAACTCCTTCACCGACCGGTACGCGCCGGTGCAGAGCATCAGCGGCACCACCATCACCATGCAGCAACCCGCGTGGAACAACAACAACTGGGGCTACGACACGCTGGCCAAACCGTTCGCCGGTGGCCAGCTGTTGCTGGAGAACTCCTACTCGTTCCTGAAGAACGCCGGACAGTGGTACCTGGACCCGGATGCCGGGAAGCTCTACTACAAGGCGGCCACCGGTCAGACACCGGCGGCCAGGGACATCGTGCTCCCCCGCCTCACCTCGCTGCTCACCATGAGCGGCAGCTACACCGACCCGGTCCGGGACATCACTGTCCAGGGCATCTCCTTCCAGCACACCACCTGGCTCACGCCGGGAACGTCGACCGGGTACGCCAACCAGCAGAGCGGCACCTTCCTCCCGACCGCGTTCCAGCAGCCCGGTGACTTCCTGACTTCGTGCCAGTCCGGCTGCCAGCTGTTCGAGGCCGCTCGCAACAGCTGGGCGCAGGTGCCCGCCGCGGTGCAGGTCTCGGCCGCGACCGGGATCACCCTGGCCGACAACACCTTCGCCCACCTCGGCCAGGTCGCCTTGGGAATCGGCAACGACGCCAACGCGCACTCCTCCGGGGTCGGCCTG
>CBIMJO010001141.1:0-3997 GCA_966244135.1 uncultured Actinocrispum sp.
CCACTGTGGAGTACCGGCCGGAGGCGGCCATCGTGACCGAGCGCGCCGACCACGAGGCCGCGTTCCATGCGTCGCTCGCATCCGGTTCGCGGTTGGTCGCCCGCGAGGTCCTGGTTCTCGGCCGGACCGGCGAGACGCCCGGACGTCTTTGTACGTCAACGATTGTGCGCCGGGACGGCCGCCCCGTGCTCAATCAGCGGTTGGACATCGGAGGTCTGCAACCGAGCCCGGCCGTGCTCGCCGGGCGGCGGGTGCTGGCCACGGAACTCCGTGTGGGCCAACAAGATCCGCCGGAACCGGTCACAACGGACTGGGCCTCGCTGGTCCCGCTGGCCGCGGGCGGCTCGCTGAGTACCGCACTGGCCCATGACGCGGTCACGGCGCAACGCCTTCTGGATCAACTTGATCGATCTGGTTGATCGATCTATGTGACTCCGCGTGGGTGTAATCACCTTCCACGCTGTTTCCCGATCCGTTGGCAGCCCGTAACGTCCTGGGCACTCAGCAGAATCCAGCCGCGCGAAGGGTGACTGGCATGACGGACGCCAACCTCACGTCCAACATCACGCTCGACCTGCCGACCATGCGGGCGTCCTATGAGGGCGGCACCCTGGATGCGTCCGAGCTGTTGCCCACGTGGCACGAACAGCTGCAGTACTGGCTGGACCAGGCGGCGCGGCTGGGTGTGATCGAGCCGAACGCGATGGTGCTGGCGACTTCGGACCCCGAGGGCCGCCCGTCGTCACGCACAGTGCTCGCCAAAGGGCTGGACTCGCGCGGGGTGGTGTTCTTCACCAACTACACGTCCTCCAAGAGCCACGAGCTGTCCGCCACCCGGTACGCCTCCGCCACGTTCCCCTGGTACTCGTTGCAGCGCCAGGCACACGTCCGCGGCACCGTCGAGAAGGTCGACGCCGCCGAGACCGCTGCCTACTGGGCGAGCCGGCCGCGCGAGTCGCAGCTCGGCGCGTGGGCCTCGCCGCAGTCGGTGGTCGTGTCCGGCCGAGCGTCCCTCGACGCCTCCCTCGCCAACATCCAGCGGCAGTTCGCCGACGCCGACGTGGTACCGGTCCCGCCGCACTGGGGTGGCTGGCGGATCCGGCCCGAGGTGGTCGAGTTCTGGCAGGGCCGGCGCAACCGCATGCACGACCGGCTGCGCTACCGCCAGGTCCGGGACGGCTGGAAGGTCGAGCGCCTCGGCCCGTGATCGGAGGTCTAGACCACAACTACCCGCCGTGTTAATGTCCGAAAGGTCGTGACGCGGCGGGGGCGCGACTGCATCGTCCACGGCGGCCAAACCCTGCATTAGGCCAAAATTCGTGGAAGGGGCAGCAATGCTTGCTACCCGGACAAAGCGCGGAATCGGAATCCTCGCTCTTGCCCTTGTTTCCATTCTCTCCTCAACGATCGTCGCGTCGGCCCACGGCTATGTGAACTCGCCGAACAGCCGTCAGATCTGGTGCAAGAACAACCACACCTGCGGTGCCATCCAGTGGGAGCCGCAGAGCGTTGAGGGGCCGAAGAACTTCCCCAACGGTGGTCCCGCCGACGGAAAGATCTGCTCCGGCGGGTTGTCGCAGTTCGCCGAGCTGGACAACCCGACGGGCTACGCATGGCCGCGGGCGAAGATCAGCCAGGGCACACGCCAGTTCACCTGGAACTTCACCGCCATGCACGCGACCACGTCCTACCGGTATTTCATCACCAAGCCGGGCTGGACCGGTACGCAGAAGCTGACCAGGTCGGCGCTGAACCTGACGCCCATCACCAACATTCCGAAGAATGGTGCCCGGCCGGGCAACTCCGAAACGCACAACGTGAACATTCCGTCGGGCAGCGGCAAGGCGCTGATCCTGGCCGTGTGGGACATCGCCGACACGGGGAACGCCTTCTACTCGTGCATCGACGTCACCTACTAGGCATGTGACGTTGGCCGGGACCGGCGCAAAACCGGTCCCGGCCGATCGTTACTTGACCTAAGCTAATCAACTGTGGGTATCCGTGACCTGGTGATGGACGTCCGGCCGCTGCGTGTGGCGCCGTTCCGCCGGCTCTGGGCGACCACCGCGATCACGGCCATCGGCAGCCAGCTGACCGCCGTCGCGGTGCCCAAGCAGGTGTTCGACCTGACCGGCTCGTCCGGCTTCGTCGGGCTGACCGGCATCGTCGCCCTGGTGCCGCTGCTGGTGTTCGGGCTGTGGGGCGGCGCCATCGCGGACGTGATGGACCGCCGCAAGCTGTTGCTGATCAGCAACGTCGGCATCGCGGTGAGCTCGGTCCTGTTGTGGCTGCAGGCTTTCGTGGGCCTGCACTCGGTGTGGGCCGTGCTGGTGCTGCTCGGGCTGCAGCAGTCGTTCTTCGCGGTGAACATGCCCACCCGCAGCGCGGTGATCTCCCGGCTCGTCCCGGCCGACCTGCTCCCGGCCGCGGCCGCGCTGGGGTCCACCGTGTTCACGTTCGGCTCGGTGCTCGGCCCGCTGCTGGCCGGTGCGCTGCTGCCGGTGCTCGGACTGTCCACTTTGTACTTGATCGACTCGGTCGCGTTGGTGGTCGCGCTGTACTCGGTGTGGCGGCTGCCACCGTTGCCGCCGCTCGATGGCGTGGTGCGCAAGGCCGGCCTGCGGGACGTGGTCGACGGGTTCAGGTACCTGCTGACCCAGAAGGTGCTGCTGGCCTCGTACCTGGCGGACATCATCGCGATGGTCGCCGGGATGCCGCGGGCGCTGTTCCCGGAGATGGCCGAGCGGACCTTCGGCGACCCACCCGGCGGCGGCCTCGCGCTGGGCTGGCTGTACGCGGCGATCCCGTTGGGCGCCATGCTGTGCGGCCTGTCCTCGGGCTGGATCTCCCGGATCCGCCGGCACGGCGCGGGCGTGATCATCGCCGTCATCGTCTGGGGCGTCGCGGTGGCGGGCTTCGGCCTGTCCACCTCCATCCTGTGGGCCGCGATCTTCCTGGCCATCGCCGGCGCGGCGGACATGGTGAGCGCGATCTGGCGAATGTCCATCCTCCAGACCGCCGCCACCGACGAGATGCGCGGCCGGATGCAGGGCGTCTTCACCGTCGTCGTCGCCGGCGGCCCCCGCCTCGCCGACCTCGCCCACGGCTGGACCGCCGCCGCCGCGGGAACAGCCGTCGCCGCTACCGGCGGCGGCATCCTCGTCGTCATCCTCACGGTCGTCGCCGCCCTGATGATCCCCGTCTTCTGGCGCTACCGCGCCGCCGCCTCATCCGCGGACTCCGAACCGGTCGGCGAGCAAAAGGTCCCCGACACCGCCTGAGCCACTGACCCCAGCTCGAGTGGCCGCGTGGTTGGCGCGTTACCGGATTGATCTCCGCTGAGAAATAATCCACCAGACCGGTATCGGACAACGGGTGTGATCAGGCACACTCCGGATGTATGACCCAACCGGAACTGAAGCGGGCGATCGGCCCCAAGCTGCTGCTGTTCTTCGTGGTGGGCGACATCCTCGGCACCGGGATCTACGCCCTCACCGGCCAGGTCGCCGGGAGAGTCGGCGGTGCGTTGTGGGTGCCGTTCCTGATCGCGTTCGTGGTCGCGTTCATGACGGCGTTCTCGTACCTGGAGCTGGTGGGGAAGTACCCGCGCGCGGCCGGGGCGGCGCTGTACACGCACCGCGCGTTCCGGATCCAGTTCCTGACGTTCATGGTGGCGTTCGCGGTGATGTGCTCGGGCATCACCTCCGCGTCGTCGGCGGCCATCGCGTTCGGCGGGACGTACCTGAAGTCGTTGATCGGCGCGTCGTCGGTGCCGGTCACGCTGATCGCCATCGCGTTCGTGCTGCTGATCGCCGCGGTCAACTTCCGGGGCGTGAGCGAGTCGGTCAAGGCCAACGTGGTGCTGACCTGCATCGAGCTGTCCGGTCTGCTGATCATCATCGGCGTCGGGGTGTTCGCGGTGGCCGGCGGCGAAGGTGACCCGAGCCGGCTGACACAGGTGGACACGCAGGACCAGACCTGGCTGGTGGCGATCACC
>CBIMJO010001142.1:0-3996 GCA_966244135.1 uncultured Actinocrispum sp.
ATCTGCTTGATGTCGTCCGCGGTGACGAACGCGCGGCCGTCGACCGCCGCCCGCGCCTGCGCGGCGGTGGCCAGGGCGTTGCTGGCCCGCGGCGAGGCGCCGAGCTTGAGCTGGGGGATCGTGCGGGTGGCGTTGGTGATCGTGACGACGAACGCCTGCAGCGCGGGCGCGACGTAGATCCCGCGCACCACCTCGATCATCTGCTGCATGTCCTCGATGGTGCAGACCGGCTGCAGCTGCTCGGGCAGCCGCCGGGCGATCGCGTCGCCGACGATCCGCACCTCGTGCTCCGGCGTCGGGTAGCCGATCCGCAGCAGCATCATGAACCGGTCGAGCTGGGCCTCGGGCAGCGAGTACGTGCCCTGCTGGTCCACCGGGTTCTGGGTGGCGATCACGAAGTTCGGCCGCGGCAGCGCGTAGGTGATGCCGTCCACCGTGACCTGGCGCTCGGCCATCGCCTCCAGCAGCGCGGACTGGGTCTTCGGCGAGGCGCGGTTGATCTCGTCGCCCAGCACGATGTTGGCGAAGACCGGGCCTTCCTTGAACTGGAACTCGCCCTTGCCGGAGTCGTAGATCAGCACCCCGACCACGTCGGAGGGCAGCAGGTCCGGGGTGAACTGGATGCGGCGCATCGAGCCGCCGATGGAGTGCGCGATCGCCTTGGCCAGCGACGTCTTGGCCACGCCGGGCACGTCCTCGATCAGCAGGTGCCCCTCGGCGAGCAGGCCCACCATGGCGTTCCAGATGACATTGGTCTTGCCATGGATGAAATGCTCCACGTTGCGGACCAGGTCATTGCACCGCCGCTGCACCCAGCCGACGCGTTCGGCTAGCTGCGTGCCGTAGGTCATCCCGCCCCCGTCCCGGTACTTATTTTCGTCAAAGGCTAAACCGGTTGGACCGTGGGGGCCTGCCCCTTTGGGCAGAGTTCCGGGCGTCGGGCCGCGACGAACGTGACCTTCGCCGGGGGATCGCCGACGATTCACGCGGCGAGGCCACTACTGTTTGCCAAGTGACATATCCGCTGGGTGTCGATATCGGCACGACCTACACCGCGGCGGCGTTGTGGCGCGACGGCCGGGTGCAGACCGTTCCCCTCGGCAACCGCGCCAATGCCGTGGCATCGGTGCTGTTCCTGCGCGAGGACGGCAGCATGCTGGTCGGCGAGGCGGCGGCCCGGCGCGGCATCATCGACCCCGACCGGCAGGCGCGGGAGTTCAAGCGGCGGATGGGTGACGACATCCCCATCCTGATCGGCGGCCGGGGGATGACCGCGCACCAGCTGACCGGCGAGGTGCTGCGGTTCGTGCTGGAGCGGGTGTCCGAACTGCAGGGCGGCCCGCCGAACCACGTGGTGCTGACCCACCCGGCGGCGTGGGGGGACTACCGCAAGAACCTGCTGGTGCAGGCGGCCCGGCAGGCGGGTCTGCGTGAGGTCGGGCTGCTGCCCGAACCGGTGGCCGCGGCGACCTGGTACGCCTCGCAGGAGCGGATCGACCCGGGCTCGCTGATCGGGATCTACGACTTCGGTGGCGGTACTTTCGACGCGTCGGTCGTGCGCAAGACGGCCACCGGCGTGGAGATCTTCGGTGAGGCGGGCGGGGACGACTCCATCGGCGGCATCGACTTCGACCACGCGCTGTTCCGGCATGTCGGGTCGTTGGCGGGCGCGGACGTGTCGCAGCTGGACATGGCCGACCAGATGACCGCCTCGCAGATGGCGCAGCTGTTCACCGCGGTGGTCGAGGCCAAGGAGGCCTTGTCGGCGGACGTCGAGGTCGTCATCCCGGTGGTGCTGCCCGGGTTGAGCCGGCAGGTGTTGATCACCCGGGCGGAGTTCGAGGACCTGATCCGGCAGCGCGTGCTGGGGACTGTGGGGGTTTTCGGTCAGGTCGTGCGGCGGGCCGGGGTGGATCCGGCGAAGCTGCACGGGGTGCTGCTGGTCGGCGGGTCCTCGCGGATTCCCCTGGTGCGGCAGTTGTTGTCGCAGGAGCTGGGGATCCGGGTCGCGGTGGACGCGCATCCCAAGTACACCGTGAGTCTCGGCGCTGCCATCGCCGCGGCGCCCCGGTTCGTCGGGGTGCGGTCTTCGGCCGGGTTCGCGCCGCCGGGGCCGGTGCGGCCGATGCCGCCGCCTCCACTGCGGCCTCCGCCGCCCATCCGGCCGCAGTTCCAGCCGGTGCCGCCCCCTCCTCCCGGTGCCGGTGGTCCCGGTCCTGGTCAGCGGAGCGACGCCGGGATCCAGGCGCCGCCGGCTCCCGCGGTGAGCCAGCAGGTGGACTTGGCGCGGTCGGGGTTGACCGGGATCCAGGACGTGCGGGCGGTGCTGGCGTCGATGATGCCGTCCGAGCCCGTGGTGATGACTCCACCACCGCCTCGGGGGGATGGGGTCACCGAGTTCCGGACGGGGAAGTCCTCCGGGCGCGGGCGTTGGGTGGCCTTGCTTGTCGTGCTGTTGATCGCGGCTGTGGTGGCTGTGCTGATCTTTGTGTTGCAGGACAAGACAGGGACGTCTGGGGAACCGTCCACTTCGCCCAGTGCGACTCCCGCGCCTGCCGTGCCCGGGCCGCCTCCGGTGGGGACGATCACCTTGAGCGGCGGGCAGTTGGTGACCGCGCCGGATGGTGGCGACCAGATGACCGCCGTGACCGGGATGCCCAACGGCAATGTCGTCGCTGTGGGGTATTCGGTGACTCGCAAGCCTCGGGCCTGGGTTTATCCGGGGTCTGGGGACTTCACCGTGGCGGATGTTCAGGTGGACAAGCAGGGCGCCATTCTGGATGTGGCCACTCTTGGGTCCACTGTGGTGGGTGTCGGGTGGACCGGTGAGGGGACAACCGTTCGGGCCGCGGTGTGGACCACGTCTGATGGTTCCAAGTGGACACTCCTGGATCCGGCGGGGGAGTTCCGGCCGAACAGCGGGATCAAGCAGTTGAGCGCGGTTGTTGTTACGCCTGACAACAAACTGCTGGCCATTGGCTCTGATGTCCGGAACGACAAGGACGGCGACAGTCAGGTCTACACCTCTTCGGACGGCCGTACCTGGGCGCCGGCGCCGACCTCCGGGCTGTCCGGGACCGGGCCGCAGGATGTCGTGCGGCTGACCTTGGCTTCGGACAAGACTTTTGTCGCCATGGGGTCGGTGCTGGACGGCGCTGGGCGGGGGCCTGCTTTCTGGACTTCCACGGATGGGCAGAAGTGGGATCTCTCGCCGTACCATCCTGAGGGCAAGCCTTCTCTTCAGGGGATCACCCGGCAGCCCAACGGGCAGTTGATGGCTTGCGGGACCATCGGGACGGCGGTGCCGCCGACACTCGGGTGCTGGACTCAGGCTTCTGATCAGCATTGGGAGCGGTGGGAGGTCAAGGCGGATGCCAACTCTCCTCAGCCGCTGTTGCTTTATGGGATGTATCCCGCTACTCAGATCGTCATCGTTGGGTTGGGGCAGCCCAAGTCTGGCACTGGCAATGACGCTGCCATGTGGATCGTGAATTTCGGGCCGCATAAGTAGGGCTTCTAGGCGGGTTTGTCCTCGCCGGACGGGCAGTGCCACCCAGAGGGGGAGGGACCGTGTCCTCGTCCTCCGGTATGGCCTGCCCGGAGGGAACCACATCTGTCAAGTAGGGCCCCGGTTTTTTGGGGTGGTGCTTTGGGTTTTTGGGGCCCTACTTGACAGATGCGGTTGCGCAAGCGCCAGGCCATACCGGAGGGCGAGGGCACGAAGGCGGGGTCTGTGTCGCTTACGCTTGTCCCTGGGACAAGCTGGGTCCCCATCGGGTGAACTCCCGTTAATTCCCAGGGTCTTCCGTGCTCTGCGCGGTAGTATGAAGCCTATGCAAGGCAGCGTAAACCACTGGCACAAAACAAAAGAAGAGATGGTCGCTGCCCTGCAGGCACTCGAGGCCCAGGCCCGGCAGATCCACCACGCGCGGCTGGAACTGGTGGCCCACATGAACGGCCAGTCGGTCGCCACCGAACTAGGCTACTCCAACACCG
>CBIMJO010001143.1:0-3988 GCA_966244135.1 uncultured Actinocrispum sp.
GTCGTCGCCGCGGTGAACAGCACCGGCACTCCCCCGGCCAGGCCCAGGCCGTACAACGCCCAGCCCACCAGACACAACGGCACCCACGGCGAAGCCGACGCGATCGCCAACCCGACGGCAGCCATGGCAGCGCCGTAGCGCACCACCGCCACCGGACCGACCCGTGCCGTGACCCGATCGGTCAGGAACCGGCCCACGGTCATAGCGACCGCGAACGAGCCATACGCGAACGCCGCAGTACTCGCCGAGGTGCCCAGGACGTCCTTGAATTCCAGCGCGGCCCAGTCGTTCGCCACGCCCTCGGCCAGCATCATCGCGAACGCGATCGCCCCGAGCAGCCACACGATCCGCGCGGGAACCGTCACCTTCCCGGCCTTCTCGTGCTCCTCCGGCCGGTCGGCCTCGATCAGCAGCGGTGCCGTGGCCAGCGACACGACCACTACCAACGCACCGCACACGCCCAACGTCACCGCGGTCGGCACACCGGCACCCAGCACGACCGCACCGACAACGGACGCGGCGGCTCCGCCGATCGACCACATCGCGTGGAACGCCGCCATGATCGGCCGCGGATAGGCCCGCTCCACCACGACGGCCTGCGCGTTCATCGCCACGTCCAGGGTCCCGTTGGCGAACCCGAACAGCAGCAACGCCAGGCCCAGCGCCCACCACTCGTGCGCCAGACCGGGCCCGATCAGCGCGACCCCGGTGAGCACACCGGCGGTGGGCACCAGCTTGCGCTGCCCGATCTTGTCAGCGAGCGCGCCGCCGATCTGCATGCCGATGAACGCCGACCCGCCGAGCAGCAGGAGCAGCGCTCCGAGAACACTGTGCGAGATGCCGGTGGTCCGCTCGACGACCGGGATGTGGACCAGCCAGAGGCCGACGGCGAACCCGTTCATGGTGAAGTACACCCAGGTCGCCACGCGGGCGGCCCGCGGCCGGGCCGGGGATACGACAGTCATTGGTCTCCTGCATCATGGTCTGGTGACGACCGGTGGCTATCTCAAGGGCCGGCTTCGCCGCGAGGACATCATCACCGCGGCGGTCGCCGTGTACGGCGAGGTGGGCTACCACGGTTCCTCGCTGCGAGAGATCGCCAAGCGCGCCGGGATCACCCACGCGGGGCTGATCTACTACTTCCCCACCAAGGAGGCGCTGCTCGCGGCCGTGCTCGAGCGGCGCGACGCCGAGGACTCCAAGCGGTTCGACGTCCCGCCCGGGCTGGACGTGCTCCGCCACTTCCTGGCCCTGGCCGAGCACAACGTCGCCCATCCCGGCATCGTCGACCTCTACGCGCGGCTGGCCGCCGAGGCCGTCGCCGAGGACCACCCCGCGCACGACTACTTCGTCCGGCACTACGAGATCGCCCGGGACAGCGCGCTGGAGTCGTTCCGCGTGCTCGCGGCCGACGGCACACTGCGCCCGGGCGTCGACCCGGAGCTGGCGACGCTGACGTTCATCGCGCTGATGGACGGCCTGCAGGTGCAATGGCTGACCACTCCCTCGGACGTCGACCTCGTCGGTTCGCTCCGTTTCTACCTGCAGAACCTGCTCACTGTGCAGCTATGACCCGGTGCAGCTACAACGTGGCGGCGTACGGGTCCCAGCCGGCCGGCAGCGGCGGCGGGACCTCGACCCGGCTCTCCACGTCCACCGACCGGCCGCGGATGATCGACTCGTCGATCGCCAGCATCGTGTCGAGCACGTGGTAGGCCAGCTCGCCGGACGCCCGCTCCGGTTCGTTGTTCCTGATCGCCCGGGCCAGCTCCAGCGCCCCGGTGCCACGCGAGGCCTGGTGCCCCTGTGGCGACAGTTCTTCCTGGTCGTCGCCGATGTGCAGGATGCTGGCGCCGTCGAACCTGTTCGGGTCCGGCACCACCAGTGTGCCCGCTGTGCCGGTGACTTCCAGAACGCCGATCCGCCGCAGCGCCGAGTCGAAGCTCAGCACGATCTGCGCCGAGCCGCCGTCGGCGAACTCGAGCAGCGCGCTCACGGTCGTCGGGACGGTGACCGCGAACTCGGTGCCCGCCCTGGGACCGCTCCCGATCACGCGGGTCTTCTTGGCCTGGCTGCCCACACCGGTCACCTTGCGGATCGGGCCGAACAGGTGCACCAGCGCGGTCAGGTAGTACGGGCCCATGTCCAGCAGCGGCCCGCCGCCGGCCTGGAACAGGAACTCCGGGGCCGGATGCCAGCTTTCCGGGCCGGGGACCTGGAACAGCGCGAGCCCGCTGCGCGGTTCACCGATCCTCGCCATGGCCCGCTTGGCCGACTGGAAACCCGCGCCGAGCAGCGTGTCCGGGGCGCAGGCCACCCGCAGGCCCTTCTCCCGGGCCTGGTCGAGGAGCTTGCGCCCGTTCTGCCGGTCCAGGGCCAGCGGCTTCTCCGACCAGACGTGCTTGCCCGCTTCCAGGGCGGCCAGGCCGACCTCGACGTGCGCGGCCGGGATGGTCAGGTTGACCACCAGGTCGAGGTCGTCGCCGGCCAGCAGTTCGGCGGCGGTGCCGGATCTGGGCACGTTGAACTTGGCCGCCTGCGCCGCGGCTCTGCCGGTGTCCAGGTCGGCGACGAACCGGACCTGGACGTCCGGGAAGCTGGTCAGGTTCTCCAGGTAGGTGTCGCTGATCGTGCCCGCGCCGATGATGCCGACCCCGACAGGGCTCATCGCTGCACCTCGCCGAGGAACTCGAAGCTCTGCTTGATGCCGTCGAAGATGTCGCCGTCGAACTGGTCGAACTCCACCACCCAGAGCGCGTTCCCGGCCGCCGCGAGGACTTCGCCGATGGGCACGCTGCCCTGGCCGGCCGGGACCTGCCCGGTCGCGTCGGTGGCCAGGCCGCCGTCCTTCACGTGGATCGCCCTGACCCGGTCGCCGAGGCGGCCGAGCAGGGCCGCCGCGTCCTCGCCGCCCGCGGTCGCCCAGTAGGTGTCGACCTCCAGCACGACCTCCGGGCCGAGCCGGCCGGCGAAGACCTCGAAGGCCGTGCGGCCGTTGATCTTCTCCATCTCCCACCAGTGGTTGTGGTAGCCGACCGTCACGCCGTACTCCGCGGCCACCTTCGCGGCGCCGTTGATCGCCTCGGCCGTCGCGGCGATGTCCTTCTCGTCACGCCACTGGTCCGGGCCGACGAACGGGTCGATCACCACCTCGATGCCGCACTCCTTGGCGATGGCGAACACCTCGTGCTGGTCCTCGCCGATCAGCCGCGCGTGTGCCGTCGGCGCGGTCAGCCCGTACTGCCCGAGTCCTTTGAGGACCTCTGCGTTCTGTACGACGCCATAGGGTTCCACCTGCGTGAACCCGATCTCCGCCAGCCGCCGCAAGGTGTCCCCCGGCTGCTCCGAGAACAGGTCGCGAACCGAGTACAACTGAACCGAAACCCCGCTCATCCCAACTCCCCGAGTCCGTGTGGAAGCGCTCCCACGATTTCTACCACCTGGTAAGTATTCACACCAGCCCCCACTCACCCTCATGCTCTGCGCCGGTTGGCGCTCCGTGCGTTCGTTTGCATTTTCGTCACATCGCAATTCACATTGTTCGTAGTCATGAATGAAGTGTCTTGTCCGTAGGGACAAAACAGCGGGCTTCGCCGAGGTTTTGGCGAAGCCCGCTGGGTCTCCCGGGAGATCAGCCGGTGCAGCCCGGAACGGTGTTCACGGGTGCGCAGTTGCCCGGCTGGTTGCCGGTGATGGCGCTGCCGTTCTTCAGCTCGAAGACGGCATGCTGGGACGCGAACGGTGTGGTGGCCGTACCGCCGCCCGCCCCTGCCGCGCCTGCCGAACCGTTGGTACCACCGGGGTTGGTGGACTTGCCGCCCGCTCCGCCCGCGCTCGCGACGTTCGACGTCACGGTTGTCGCGTCCAGCACGAGCTTCCACCGGTCCTTGGCGAAGATCCCGCCGCCACTGCCACCGCTCCCACCGAAGCCGCCGTCACCGTCGCCGAGGTACACCGTGCCCACTCCGGCGTCTCCGGCGTCTCCGCC
>CBIMJO010001144.1:0-3987 GCA_966244135.1 uncultured Actinocrispum sp.
AGCCAGGAACTCGTGGTGTGGATACCCGCCCGATAGTAGTGCACGTCGTACTCGTGGGTCAGCCGTAACGCCCGATCGATCGCCCGTAATGCGCCATCGAAGTCACCCATGTTCCCGCGAGCGAGACCAGTGAAGAACAACGTCTGCAACAACAACCGGAACTCACCGGACTTGCGGCTGAGCACAACCGCCCGTTCCAGCACCGAACGGGCCTCAGCGAAATGATCGGTGTGCTGCAACAAAGCACCGCGGTAGGCAAGCACCATCGCAGTCGTCGACTCGTCGGACGCCGCCTGCAACGCGTTGTCGTAGGCAGCGGTCGCGCCCGCGTAGTCGCCGTCCCAATGCCGTACGCGGCCAAGCAAAAGCAACGAACTGGGCAACGCACCCGGTGCGGCAGCTGCGGATTCGGCCAGATGACTGGCCCGTTCGGCGAGATCGGTCGCTGCCATCGCGTTGCGGGCGTAGAGCGCGGTCCAGCCAAGCTGTTCCAGTGCATGCGCTTCGAGATCCTCGTCACCGAGCTGCCGGGCCATCTCGATGGCGCACTCGCAGTCCTGCCGCGCCTCGGCGAGGTGACCCAGATCGTTGCGGATCTTGGCCCGCCGCAAGTGCAAAGCACCGGTCAATGCCCGGTCCCCGGCCTTGCCTGCACACACCAAAGCCTGTCCCAGCAACCGTTCCGCGTCCTGGTTGGCGAAGTCGACATGCGCCTTCTCCGCGGCTCGCCGCCAGGCCCGCGTGGCCGCCACCCAGTCCTCGGCGGCGGCGAGGTGGTGCGCCGCGGCCTCGGGCTGGTCGGCGAAAAGCCTTGCCGCCCTTCGATGTCTGCTGACCTGCACCGGACGGGGCATCGAGTCGTGCGCGACCTTGCGGACGATATCGTTGGCAAAGTTGAGCATCCGGCCCCGCTCGCGCAACAGTCCGGCCAGGATCGCCCGTCCCGCGGCCCGGCCGCAGCGTTCGACCTTGCTGCCGCCCAAAGCCGCGGCATCGTCAAGGGAGAACGCGGAACCGAGCACGGCCCCGAGCTGGAGCAGGTTGCGCACGTCGTCACCGGCCGCGCGCAGTCCCGTGGTCACGATTTCGTTGAGGGAGTCGGGAATTTGCAGCTGTCCGCCGTGATGACGGGCATGGCGGATCAGCTCGGTGGCGAACAACGGCGAACCACCGGTCCACTCGTACAGCTCGTCGGCGCGATAGGCCGCCGGCGCACCGGAAACGAGAGCGAGCACATCCGCCCGGGACAGCCGTGCGGGCCGGATCACCGTTGCCAGGTCGAGCAAAGCCTGCGTGCGTGGCCGGCTGGGACCGGTGCGCTCGGTCAGCACCACGAGGATCCGCCGCCCGGACAACCGCGACGCGAGGAAGTGCAAGGCCTCGACCGTCGACTGACCCGCGTTCTGCATGTCCTCCACGATCAACAACAAAGGTTGCCGCTGCGCGACTTTGCCGAGGAACCCGGACAGGGCCTCCAGCCCGCGGCGGTGCTCGATCTCCGCGGTCGCGCGCAGATAGGTCGCGCCCACCCAGTCCAGCTGCGGCGCCAGCTGGCTCAACGGCCCCAGCCACTCGCCCGCCAGCTCGCGCAGCGTCGCGGCGTCGAAGCGGCCCGCGATCTGGCTAATGCCCTCGACCAACGGCTGCAGATAAAGCGACCGTTCCGCCTCGAAGCAGTGCGTTTCCACGACCAGGCCGCCGGTCCGGGCCACGACGCTGACCAGCGCCGACACCAGGGCCGACTTGCCGATCCCGGCCTCGCCGAGCAGCACGGCCGTCGCGCCGCGCTCCCGGGCCGCGTCCGCCCACAACGCCAGCAGGCTGCCGAGTTCACGGTCGCGCCCGACCAGGCTCGGCGGCGGTGGCCTGGCCGTTGTCACCTGGCCGGGCGACCTGTCGCTGTGAACGAGCAACGAGGTGTACAACGTCATGGTCTGGTCCGACGGGTCCGCGCCCAGCTCGTCGGCGAGCGCCACCCGCAAGGTCTCGTAGACCCGCACGGCGGCGGCCCGCTCACCGACTCCCGAGTAGGCCCGCATCAACGCACGTCCGGCGGCCTCGTCCAACGGATCGGCGGCCAGCGCGTCGGTGGCCGCGTCGATCGCGGCGCCGAAGTCCCGCAGCTCGAGCGCGGCCTCCCAGCGAACGGACCGGGCCCGGCGGACGACCTGCTGGACGTGCCTGCGCGTGTCCTCGACCCACCGCGACTCCGGCTCGTCGGCCAGTGGCGTGCCCGAGGTCAGCACGCCGACGGCCTTCTCGGCGGCGACAGCGGCATAGGCGAACCGGCCGGAGCGGGCCTCCTGTTCGGCGGTGACAGCGAGTTGCTCGGCCGCGAGCAGGTCCACCTCGGTCGACTCGGCCGCCAGCCGATAGCCGGTGCTGTCACCTTCGAGGTGGCCGGGGCCGAGGCTGTGCCGCAGCCGGCTGACCAGGCTGGCCACGTTACGGTCCGGCCGCCCCGGCGACTGGTCCTCCCACAGCAGGCCGACCAGCTCGTCGACGGGCACGAAACGGCCTTGCCGCAACGCGAGGATCTTGAGCAGGCGTTCCGCGCGACCGCGCGGCACGGGCGCTTCGGTCTGGCCCATGACCTCGAAGCGCCCGACAAGTGTGAGCCGCAGGCCTCCGGCCACGATCGGGGATTCTACGCGGAGGTAAGGGTCCGCAACCGATCCGGCGGCGCCCCGTTGAGGGTCCGTGCCCGGGCGATGTCGTCGGCCAGCTCGAACGCCCGCATGGCCTTGCCCGGATCGCGCCAGCTGTGCCGCGCACCGAACTCCAGCCAGTGCGACGGGCCGATCACGTCCACGTCGGAGTAGTCGAGCTCGCCCCAGGTCACGGCCAGCTCCATCAGGTCGAGCACGGCCTCGGGGTCGCGGTCGACCTCAAGCAGGCGATCATGATGAGCCGCCAGCGGACCGTCGAACCCGCAGCGGCCAACGCACCGAATCGGGGTTGCCACCCAGCCACATTCTCCCCCGCCGTTGCACTGGTGTTGCACGGCCCTGCAACCACCGTCGGACCATCCAACGATCGGGTCAGGGGCGGGCGAGCTCGGCGAAGGCCGCGTGCGGGCCGACTTCGCCGATCCGTTGGGCCAGTACGTCTCCCGGCGAACGGCGCGACTCGACCAGCTCGGCGAGATCATGCACGTCCGCGGACAACCCGGCCGGCGCGCGGTCGGCGGCGATCCGCAAGCACTGGCGGGCCGAGTCGAACAGGCGCGGGTCGGTCAGGCCGAAGTGCGCGGCCTCTGTCCACAGTGAACCGGTGGGCTCGGTGGCCTCGGCCGCGAGGTCGGCCGCGACCGGATCGTCCATCAGGGTGGCGGCGACCGCGGCGATGGCCGGCCACCACCGCCGGGGCGCCGCGTCGAGATACCGCAGTTCCAGGTAACCGCGCAGGCGCACGGGCGGGAACAGGGTCGTGAGGTGGAGGTTCAGGTCCTCGGCCGTCGGCAGCCGGTCGTCGAGCCGGACCTCCCCCGCCACCCACTGTTCGAACGTGACGTCATCACGGACCGCGGCCATCCGCCCGTTCCCGACGAACATCACCGGCGCCCGCAGCGCGAAGCGGGCCCAGGCCAGTGCCGGATCCGGCGCACTCCCCGGCACCGCCGGGCCGGATCGCCGCTGGTCGAGGCCGAGCCAGGCCCGCTGGCGGGCCGACCGCCACCCGGTCGGCCGGCCGTGCACCCAGGGCGAACTGGCCGAGATCGCGGTCAGGGCCGGGCCCAGCCGATGCGCGTGCGCGACCCGCTGCGCCCACTCGTGTTCGAGGCCGGCCTCGACGTTGACCTGGAGCGACGCGGTCGAGTTCATCAGGATCGCACCCGGGGCGGCCGTCCGGATCGCGGCGAAATGTTCTTCCATGGCGCGGTATCGCGGACTCGGGTTGCGCCGGCACGAAGGCCGCAGCGGGTCCGTACCCAGCTGGGCGAGCCCGATGCCGTAGTCGGCGTAGAAGCGGCCTTTGAACACCAGT
>CBIMJO010001145.1:0-3985 GCA_966244135.1 uncultured Actinocrispum sp.
TTCAGCAGGCTCTGGCAGGCCCTGTCGTGGCGATGAAAACGGGGATTCCGTGGGTGACATCGGCCAGCACGTCGGCCGAGCTGGTCCGTCCACTGCAGACCATGCCCAAGGTCGAGGAGTGGATCCGGCGCCAGCTGGCCGGGCTGACCGAGTCCGATGTGGACATCAGGTTCTCGCCGCACCTGGTGCTGGCGTTCACGACACGGGAACTCGTGGGCGCACACGATTTCCCACGTCACTACGTGTTCACCGGGCCCGCGCTGGGCCGTCCGGAACGAGCCGGCTTCCCCTGGGAGTGGTTGAAAGACGGGCACAAGCGGGTCCTGGTCTCGTTGGGCACGCTCAACGGGGCTGCCGGGCACAGGTTCTTCGGTGAGGTCGTCTCCGCTGTCGACGGCCTCCCGGACATTCAGGTCATCATGGTGGCTCCCCCGGACGAAGTGCCAGCTCCGCCGCATGTACTTGTGACAGAACGCGTTCCCCAGCTGGCGTTGATGAAGCACCTCGACGCGGTGATCTCGCACGGCGGCCACAACACCGTCTGCGAGACCCTCGCACATGGGCTGCCACTGGTCGTCACCCCGATCCGGGACGACCAGCCGATCATCGCCCAGCAGGTCGCCGACGCCGGGGCGGGCATCCGGCTGAAGTACCAGCGGGTCAGGGCCGGCGAGATCCGCGAGGCGCTGAACTCCGTGCTGTACAGCCCCGAGTACGCCGCTGGCGCACGCCGGGTGCAAGAGTCCTTCCGTGCCGCCGGTGGCGCTGCCGCCGCGGCCGACCATCTCGAGGCGGTGGCGTGTCATGTCGTGGGTCCTGTTCGGACTGGTGGTGGCCCTCGTCCTGCTGGACACCTTGAAGCTGCGGGCCAGGGCGGGCCAGCTGCGGGTGCTCCAGCCGGCGTCGGGTGACTCCGAGGACTACCTGTCCTATCCGGCGGCGCTGCCCGGCGGCGTCAGAGAGTCGGCCATCGAGTTCGCGCGCGCCGAGGACCTGGGGCTCCTCGACGTCGTCCCGGCGAATCTGTCCACAGTGGCCGCGATCGACCTGCTGAGGACGGTCGAGCCGAAGGACTACCGCGGTGGGCGGTGGGTGCGCGGGGTCAGCGCGGGTGAGGCGATCGTGTGCAGCCGCAAGGCGATCGACAAACTCGACGTCGTCGAACCCGGCGACGACCCCACCGAATACGTCACGCTCGCGCGCCGCGTGAAGGACCGCGAAGGTGTCAGCGTCGACATCGCCGTGTCCCCGGCGCTGCGGGCCAAACCGTACGATCTGTCCACAAGGGCCGCTCGGCTGCGCCAGCTCGGTAAGCGCCCGGCGCTGTGGACCACGGGTTCCGTCATCGCCTACCTGGCCGTGCTCGGGACCACGCTGTGGAGCTGGCCCTGGGGTCTGATCGCGGCCGGTCTGTACATTCTCCAACCGGTGCTCGCGTTCGCCGGAACCCCGTTGAAGCCCAAGGACCTGGCGCTTGCCTCGCTGGGCCGGGTGGTCTACACGCCGTACCTGTGGGTGCGGACCATGACCGGCCGCTGGCGGTCCTCGGCGGAACGCAAGCAGGACGCCACCCTGCAAGAGCTGATCCCCGCCTACGCCGACGAGCTCGCCCGCGGCACCGACCGGTTCTTCGAACCCCGCCGCGACACCTGCCCGGTCTGCGTGTCCACCAAACTGGAGCACGTTGTCACCAGCGGAGACCTCGTCCAGCTCAAGCCGGGCGAGTTCACCATGGAGCGGTGTGTCTCTTGTGGACACGTCTTCCAGAACCCGCGGGTGTCACCGGAAGGCTTGGACTTCTACTACCGCGACTTCTACGACGGCCACGGCGCGGGTGCGGCGGAAGCCGTCTTCGCGGGCAGCCCGGAGCCCTACTACGACCGCGCCCGGATGGTCCAGCCGTTCACGACACCCATGCGGTGGCTGGATGTCGGCTCCGGGCACGCGCACTTCTGCCGGGGCGCCAAGGAGATCCTGCCGGAGACCACCTTCGACGGTCTGGACCAGGGCGCGTCGATCGAGGACGCGGCCACCCTCGGCTGGATCACCGCCGCCTATCGGGGCGGTTTCAAGGAGTTCGCCGAGGAGGTGCGCGGCCGGTACGACGTGATCAGCATGCACCACTACCTGGAACACACCCGGGATCCCTGGGACGAGCTGGACATCGCGGCCTCGGTGCTGCCCGATGGCGGCTACCTGCTGATCGAGCTGCCGGACCCGGAATGGCGGCTGGGACGGTTGTTCGGCAAGTACTGGATGCCGTGGTTCCAGCCGCAGCACCAGCACATGATGCCGATCGGCAACCTCAAGAAGGCGCTGGCCGGCCGCGGTCTCACGCCGGTCGCCGAGGAGCGCGGCAAAGCCCACCTGTGCAACGACTTCGTCCTGTCCAGCTACCTGTTCCTGGCCACTTTGGCGCCGCGCTCGCCCTCCCCGTGGCGGCCAGCCAAGCCGAAGCTCAAGGCGCTGCGCAGCCTCGCGGTGTGGTCGGTCGGCATCCCGTGGCTGATCGTGGCCGGGGTGCTGGACAAGACGCTGAACCAGTCGATGGCGCGCCGCAAGGACCTGGGCAACGCCTACCGGGTGCTCGCCCGTAAGGAGAGCTGAATGACCGATCTGGCGGACCGCCCGGATGTGTCCCCGGAGCTCCGGCTCGTGCCGCACGCGTTCCGGGAGACGTTCGGGCGCCCGGCCACCGGCGTCTGGTACTCGCCCGGCATCGTGACGCTGATGCCCGGCGTGTCGGTGTGCGCCCGCTGGGGTGCGATCGTGGCGGGGGAGCGGCGGACCGACGGCGTGCTCGAGGTCGTGTCGATCAACAAGCCCGCCGAGCCGTGGCGGGTGCCGGCCGACGAGTTCACGAGCGTGAACCCGCCGGTCTGGGCGGAGCCGGTCTCGCGCGTGGTTTCGTTGCTACAGCCCGGAGGCGCCACGCTGATGTGCAGTGTGGACCTGCCCGCCGGGTCCGGTCTGTCGTCCCCGGCCGCGCTTGCATGTGCTGCTGCACTTGCATTGCGCGATCTGTGGCGGCCGGAGATGGCGCTAGAGTCCCTGGTTGGGCTGTTGGGCCCAACCGGTGCTGCTGCGTTCGCCGGGTACGGGGTTGGTCTGGACCTCGACGGCACGGGGCTGCTGGTGATCGACACCCGGATCCGCCGCGAGGCGCCCATGCCGCCCCGTGTGGTCACTCCGGTTTGTTGCACTTCGGTATCGGCGCTGGGGCGCAGCCTGACCGCGCACCACCGCTCCGGTTCGCGGGAGCCCGCGCAGGACCTCGCCGTGGACGCCGCACTGGCCGCGGGCGCGTTCGGCGCGTCGTCGCTGGTAGACGAACCAGGGCGGCCGGTCTCCGTACTTTGTGAACCGGACGGACTCAGTGCCGTGCGGGCCTATGTGTCCGATGCGTTCCGCTCCGGGAACGCTCTCGCACCCAGGTACCTGACCATAAAACCGGCGGCGGGAGCCACGCGGATCACCCCGTGATCCTTGTATATCGCCCGTCGCGCTGCGTGAACCCGTACTGTAGACAGTGATCAGGTTGATCCACAGGCGGGACGGGGCCAGGTATGACGAGCCGGGGTGATGACGCGCGGCGTGTCGACACGGCAAGGCCGAGCATCACCCGTGTCTACGACGCGATGCTCGGCGGCAAGGACAACTTCCAGGCCGACCGCGACATCCGCGACCGGCTGCTGGCGCTCGACCCCGACTTCGGCCGCGCCTCCTGGGACAACCGCGAGTTCACCATGCGGGTGGCCCGGTTCCTGGCCGGCGAGATCGACATCACCCAGTTCATCGACCTGGGCGCGGTCCTGCCGACGATGGAGAACGCGCACGAGGTGGCGCAGCGGGTGAACCGCGAGGCCACCGTGATCTACGCGTCGACCGACCAGGCGGTGCTCGCGCACGGCCGCGCGCTGCTGGCCGAGACCGACCGCACCCACGTGGCCGAGGCGGACTTCCGGCTGCCGCAGCAGGTCCTGGA
>CBIMJO010001146.1:0-3982 GCA_966244135.1 uncultured Actinocrispum sp.
CGTCTGATGGTGTCGATGTGGTCCATGTCAGCCTTTCTCGGTGTTGGCTCGGATGAGCAGCTGCCGGTCGGGTTTGCCGGTCGAGGTGCGTGGCAGCGGCTCGTCGGTGATGCGGATGGTCGACGGGATCGCCGTGCGCGGCAGGCTGCCGGCGCAGAACTCCCTCAGCAGCAAGCTGTTCACCGAGCCCCCGGCTTCTCCGGGGGCTCGGCGCAGCTCGGCGTGCAGCCGGTGCCCACCGATGGGGTCGGGTACCGCGACCACCGCCACCTCAGCGATCCCGTCGTGTCCGGCCAGGACGCGCTCGACCTCCTGCAGGTTGGTCCGCACACCGCGGACCTTGACGTGGAAGTCGTTGCGTCCCAGCAAAATCAGGGTTCCGTCCGGCTGACGGCGGACCAGGTCGCCGGTGCGGAAGTAAGTGCGGCTGTCAGCGCCCGCCGGGTGCGCGGTGAACCGGTCGTTGGACGTGGGCGGCGCGTACCCGGCGGTCTGGAACGGCGTGTGCACGTACAGTTCCCCGTCACCGGGGCCGGTGAGCACGCAACCGTTGGTATCGACCAGAAGCGCGTGCACGCCCGGCAGCGGCATGCCGAGCGGTACCGATCCCGTTGGCAGCGCCGCGGTGTCCAGCTCGTGGATAAGACTGTCGTTGGTTTCCGTGCAGCCGTAGAGGTTGTACAGCCGCGCCCGGGGAAACAGCCCGGGAATCGTGGCCAGGCACCGCTCGGCGATGCTGTCCCCGGTGATCACCGCGTGCTCGACCCGGTGGAACGGCCTGTCCGCCGAGCCACTGGCAATGAGCTGGTAGAACATGGGAACGGCCTGTACCACGGTCACGTCGTTGTCGGCGACCAGGGAACGCAGGTAGCCGGAGCTGGTGGCGCGGTCGGGGTCGACCAGGACCACGCGGCCACCGTGCTTGAGGGTCGCCCAGACGTCGAGCAGGCACAGGTCGAAGTTGAGCGGGCTGAAGTTGAGCACCGCGCTGTCCGGGCCCAGCCCGAACGCCTCGCCGGCCCAGTCGGTGAACCGGTCGACCGCCCCCTCGGTCAACGGGACCACTTTGGGCAGGCCGGTCGATCCCGAAGTGGTCAGCATGAAGGTGACCGCGTCGGGCCGCGAGCGCGCCGATGACTGCACGAAGGTGTGCCCGATCTGCTCCTCGGGCTCGGGAGTCACCACGGCCTGGCAACCGGCCACCTCGAACAGCCGCTCGAGGGTGCCCTCGGCGAGATCGGCCGACGGCAGCAGGAACGGGCGGTGCTCCAGCAGGCAGGCCAGGATCAGCGCGATCGCGGCCGGCGACTTGGGCGCCAGCACGCCGACCGGCGCGCCGTCGGCGAGGCAGAGGGCCGCGAGCCGGGCCCGGGCGTCGCCGGCCATGCCGAGCAACTCACCGTAACTGACCGTGTCGCCGAGCCAGACCAGCGCGGGCGCCGCAGGCCGGCGCCGGGCATTGGTCACAATGTTTTCCACGAGGGATCGGGCAGACATAACCGCCTCTGAAACGTTTTCTTTACCAGTCGCCTTGACGTAGGCGAACCGGATCTCATTCCGGGAGAACAGCTTGTCGCGTCAACGCGCGGGAAGGAAGAGAACGAACGACGGCCATTGACACAAACCTGGTTGCGTCGTCTTCTGCGTGTTCTTCTCCCGGGGATGTTCGATCGCGTTCCGTACTCATCCTCACACGCAGCGAATTTGGGGGCAAACCCCGACCATGACCGGCTGGAGTCCGAATACTGTGTAACCTGCAGGAGGGGAGAAGGGGAACTTTCACATGGACGCCGTCAGCTCCACCCGTCAGCCGGTCACCGGGCTGACCGCACGGGAACGAAAAATTCTCATATTGATAGCCAGCGGTCATGGAAACGCCGAAATAGCCAGGGCGATCGGCTGCTCCCAGCACACCGTGAAGAATACGATCTACGAACTGATGAGCCGGCTCCGATTACGTAACCGGGTACACGCGGCCGCCTACGCGGTGCGTGAAGGTCTCGTTTGAGACACGTTCAGATAAGTCCTTCTTTGAGGGCGAATGCGACGGCGTGTGCGCGATTGCGCAGCCGCAGCCGGTGCACGACATTGTGCACGATATCCGTCACGGTGCGTACCGAATAGGTCAGCTGCCGGGCGATCTCCGCGGTGTCCCGGCCGTCGGCCAGCAGCCGCAGCACGGCCTGTTCCCGGCTGGTGAGCAGCGTTGCGGGCGCCTGGCCGGCGGGGGATCCGTTCCCCTGCTGGAACACCTCACCGAGCAGATCCGGCGGCATCGTCGCCACTCCGGTCGACGCCGCGCGGATCGTCGAGATCAGGTGCGGCACGGTCGCCGTGCGCCGCCGCAGCACCCCGCACACGCCCGCGTCGACCGCTCTGCGCAGCCCGGCCGCGTTCACCGAACCGGCCAGCAGCACGACGCCGAGCCATTTCTCGTCCTTGGCACCGGCCAGCAGGTCGACCGC
The DNA here is from genome assembly GCA_966244135.1 of uncultured Actinocrispum sp. Taxonomy (GTDB): domain Bacteria; phylum Actinomycetota; class Actinomycetes; order Mycobacteriales; family Pseudonocardiaceae; genus Kibdelosporangium. The sequence goes on from CBIMJO010001146.1 coordinate 2,466, forward strand.
GCCGTCGTCGACCGCGTCGACCGCGACCAGCAGCACAGCCGGGACGTCGGCGATGTCGAGCTCCACCGCGTGGCTCTCCCGCAGCACCGCCGTCACCCCGGCGGCCAGGAACGGGTCCGACGCAACGACTTTCACCGGCACCGAGCCGTCCAACGCGCGCTCCCCTCATCGGTCGTGCCCCAGTGTCCTGTTCGCGGGCGGCCGCACACGGGGCGACGCCGCTGAGTCCCTACTGCCGCATAACGGAGGAGGCGTACTCGCTCAACGAGATACGGTCGGGCTGAGCGGTCTTCGCGATGAGGCTGGCCACGTGCTTCTCCACGGTACGCGGCGAGATGCGCAGCCGCCCGGCGATCGCCTTGTTGCCCAGCCGGTCGGCCAGCAGCTCGAAGACCTCGAACTCGCGAACCGTGATCGTCAAGCGGCGCAACGGGTCGGGTACCCGGTCCACCCCGGAGCGCCGCTGCTGCACCGAAGCGCCGACCTGGCGCAGCAGCCCGCGGCAGGCGCTGGCCACGGCGGGCACGTCGGCGTGGTGGAAGTAGTCCTCGGCCTGCCGCAGCCAGGTCTCCGGCGCACCCCAGCCGTCGGCATGCGCCGCCTCGGCGACCAGCCGGAGCCCGAGGTGCTTCGCCATGGCGTAGGGCGCTGCCGCCTCCTGGGCGTCGGCCACCGCGGCCAGCGCCAGGTCCTCCTCGCCGGACCGGCCGTGCAGCACCGCTTTGGCCAGCGACACGAACTGCCGGTTCCACCGCATGCCGCCGGCCGGCGCCGCACACGTCTGCTCGTACTGCGCCCACCCCGCCGTGCCGCGCAGGACCTTCAGCAATAAGTCCAAACCATGGCGGCCGACCAGGCTGTAGGTGGTGGGCTTGGTGTCCTCGCTCGCCAGCGCGCGGGCCAGCTCGCTGACCGCCCGGTCGCGGTCCTCCTCCAGCAGCGCGCAGAACGCCCGCGCCATGCCCAGCACCATGGGCTGCTCCTGGGACCTGTCCCCGGCCATCCGGCGGAACTCCAGCAGCGCCTGCTCCATCTGCGGCCGCTTGCCCTGGTGTGCGGCCAGGGCCGCCCTGGAGAGCAACAGATGGCGCGCGACGTCGTCGATGCGCAGCCGCTGCGCGGATGCCCAGCACCGGTCGAGCTGCTCGGTCGCGGCCGGATAGTCACCGCGCAGCACCGTGTCCAGCGCGAGGGTCGCGTCGACGATGTGCTCCTGGGTGAACGCACCGACCCGGCGCGCCTCCTGACGGGCGTGGCGCAGCGCGGCGACGCCGCCGTCGGCCAGCCACCGGTTGCCGCCGAGCCAGACCAGGGCGTGGATCCGCCAGATGGGTAGCCGGTGCTCCTCGGCCAGCAGCCGGACCCGCTCGTAGCAGGCCGTCGACTCGGCCAGGTCCCGCCCGCGGGCCACCGCGCCGATCACCAGCCAGGCCTGGCAGGCGACCGCGGGCAGCGGCGCGCGTTCCGCCGCGGCGACCGCCTGGCGGGCCAGCGACTCCGCCTCCCGCTTGCGATCC
>CBIMJO010001147.1:0-3981 GCA_966244135.1 uncultured Actinocrispum sp.
CGCCAGGATCGATGCCGCCGCCGGCACCGCAGTACGAGCCGCCGCCCAGCGCGGTCGACCCGCAGTCGTCGCCGCCCGGCGGGTTCCCCGGGGCCCAGCAGTACACCCAGCAGATCGGGCAGCCCGGCCAGCCGCAGCAGCAGTCGCCGTTCGGCCAGCAGCCGCCGCCCGGCTACGGGCAGCCGCCACCCCCCGGGTATCCCCCGCAGGGCGGCTTCGCGCAGCAGCAGGGGTTCGGCCCGCCGCCGCAGTACGGCGGCCAGAGCGTGAACCCGCAGATGGTCACCTGGGGCCTGGCCGGCGTCGTCGGCATCCTCGGTCTGATCTCGGCGATCATCGCGCTCAGCGACATCAGCCTGATCAGCCGGTACAGCGACACCATCGCGGGCCTGCCCGCGGGGATCGAGACCGGTGCGCCGAGCCCGGCGATGCTGTGGATCGGTGAGATCCTGGCGATCCTCGGTGGCATCGCCGCGGTCGCCGGCGCCGTGCTGATCTTCCTCAAGCACCAGCTGTCCGTGCTGGTCACGACCGCCGGTGGGGCCGCGCTGTTCGTCGGCGCGATCGTTTTCATGATCGCCGCGTCCGGCTTCAGCGCCCCGTTCTACCTGATCTCCGGCATCATCGTCGGCGGTGTCGGCGCGATGGGCTACATCCCGGCGACCAAGAAGTTCCTGGACCCCAAGGCCTCCGCCTTCGGCCCGGCGTCCTTCGGCGGCCAGCAGCAGTACGGCCAGCCGCCGCAGGGCTATGGCCAGCAGCCGCCTCCCGGGTACGGGCAGCAGCCCCCGCCCGGGTATGGCCAGCAGCCGCCCCCCGGCTACGGTCCGCCGCCCGGTTACGGCCAGCAGCCGCCGCCCCCTCCCGGGTACGGTCAGCAGCAACAGCAGCAACCTCCCCAGCAATGGTGAGTGACTGAACGAGCACGGGGCGTTCCGGCCGGCTGGCCGGGACGCCCCTTTTGTTGCCCCTTGGGGTCAAACCCGCTGGCCACGGTCTGGACAACAAGTCAAAACCTCCCCTGATCGTCCACCGGCTGGGTTACTGTGGCCGCGCCAACTCCAGCAACCAACCCAGCCCAACGGGCGGTTTGGGGGACAGTCGTGAGCTATCCACAACAGGGTGGTTACCAGCAACAGCCCTACTCCGGTGGTGGCTACCCCTCGGCGCCGTCCAGCAGTAGAACCAACCCGGCGACAGCGGTGATCGCCGCACTGCTCGCCCTCGCGGTGACCGCGTTCGAGATCGTGTTCCTGGTCCGGTTCTACGAGATCGTCATGAAGCCCATCGGCCTCGGCAACCTGACCGTGAAGCTCTGGATCATGGTCGCCGTGCCCGCCGTGGGCGCGCTGCTGCTGTTGCTCGGCTCGATGTTCACCTTCGGCCGCAAGATGGCCGGCACCGTGCTGATCGTCCTCGGCGCGCTGCTCGCGGTGGTCGGGTTCTTCCTGTTCCCGGTGCTGGGTGCGGGCGGAGCGGGCGCCATCGGCAGCTTCATCGCGGACGTCTTCAAGTTCCGCGAGGCACTGTCCACCTTCCAGGCGCTGACCCTGATCGGGGCGCCGCTGGCGTTCATCTTCGCGATCCTGCCATCCACGCGGCGGCACCTGCGGCGTGACAGCGGGGACAGTGGCGCCGTCTACGACCCCTACCCGAACTCGGACGGGTTCCAGCAACAGCAGGCGTACAACCCGAACCCGGACTCCGACCCGTTCCAGCAGCCCGGCTACCAACAGCAGCAGGGCTACCAGCAGGGCGGATACCCCCAGCAGGGCTACCAGCAAGGCGGGTATCCCCAACAGGGTGGTTACCCACAGCAAGGTGGCTACCCACCCCAGCAGCAAGGCTGGTGAGACCCCTCACTCGGGCCGGGCGAACCCATCCCAGGATGTGGTCGCCCGGCCCGGTCCACGTAGAGTTGGCGTATGTCGGAAGAGGACACCCGGCTCGGTTTCGAGACCAGGGCAATCCATGTGGGACAACGGCCTGACCCGCGTACCGGTTCGGTGATCCCGCCCATCTACGCGACCTCGACGTTCGCCCAGGACGGTGTCGGTGGCCTGCGGGAAGGCGGTTACGAGTACTCGCGTACGCGCAACCCCACGAGGACCGCCCTGGAGGAGTGTCTGGCCTCACTGGAGGGCGGCCGGCACGCGCTGGCGTTCCCCTCCGGCATGGCCGCGAGTGACGTCGCGATGCGCACGCTGCTGCGCCCCGGCGACCACATCGTGATCCCGGACGACGCCTACGGCGGCACGTTCCGGCTCGTCGACAAGGTGCTGAGCCTGTGGGGCGTCGAGCACACCCCCGTGCACCAGTCCGACCTCGCCGCCGTGCGCGCCGCGATCCGCCCGAACACCCGGGTGATCTGGTGTGAGACGCCGACGAACCCGTTGCTGGGCATCTCGGATCTCGCCGGACTGGCCGCGATCGCCGCCGAAGCCGGCGCGAAACTGGTGGTGGACAACACTTTCGCCACGCCGTACCTGCAGTCCCCGCTGGGCCTGGGCGCGGACGTGGTGCTGCACTCCACGACGAAGTACCTCGGCGGGCACTCCGACGTCGTCGGCGGCGCGCTGATCACCTCGGACGACGAGCTGCACGAGCAGTTCGGCTTCCTGCGCAACGCCGCGGGCGCGGTGCCCGGCCCGTTCGACGCGTGGCTGACCCTGCGCGGCGTGAAGACCCTCGCGGTGCGGATGGAGCGGCACTCCGACAATGCCGAGCGCATCGTCGAGGCCCTCCTCGGCCACCCGCGCGTCGGGCGCGTGTACTACCCGGGCCTGCGGGAACACCCGGGGCACGAGATCGCCGCGAAGCAGATGCGCCGGTTCGGCGGCATGGTGTCGTTCACCGTGGCGGGCGGCGAGCAGGCCGCGCTGGACGTCGTGTCCAAGACCAGGCTGTTCATCCTGGCCGAGTCCCTCGGCGGCGTGGAGTCACTGATCGAGCACCCACACAAGATGACGCACGCCAGCGTCGCGGGCTCCGAGCTCGAGGTCCCGGACAGCCTGATCCGGCTTTCGGTGGGCATCGAGGACGGCACTGACCTGGTGCAGGACCTCCTGCAGGCCCTCGGCTGACGATCTTGGGCACCGATTTCTGTCGGTGCGCCTTGGTAACGTGAAATTCAGGGGTCCCCCGGGCGGGGACCCCTGCTGCTGCGTGGGCTGAGGGCGGGCCGTATGGAGTGGGCGGCCTGGGCTATGGATCCGTCGCCGTGGACGGAGTCGAGGTCAGGTATCGCGCCGAGCTGGAGCGCTGCGGGTGGGTGTGGGTACGGCGATGCCGCACGCTGCGGAGTGCTCGTCGCGGTTCGAGGCGGTGGGCCGCCGGGTTTACAGCGGTGCTGGTTCCTGGGGAATACGTAGCGTGCCGAGGGCCGCGAGGTAGCAGCGGCCCCGGTTCCTGGGGAATTCCTGTAGCGAATCTGGGCTGCGGTGGGGAACGTCCAGGCTGAAGCGCTGCGGCGGGCGTGGGGTGTTGCCGCGATGCTGAACACCGCGGAGTGCCGGTCGTGAGCGGAGGCCGGAGTGCTGCGGTGGGTGTGTGGGTGCGGCGATGATGAGCACCGGGAATGCCGGTAGCGAGCAGAGGCTGGAGTGCTGCGGCGGGCGTGGGGTGTTGCCGCGATGCTGAACACCTCGGAGTGCTGGTAGCGAGCGGAGGCCAGTGTGCCGCGGCGGGCGTGGGTGGTTGTGGCGATGGTGAGTACTGCGGAGTGCCACGCAACGAGCCGAGGTTGGCGTGCTGCGGCGGATGTGTGGCTGCGGTGATGGTGTGCGCGGCGGAGTGCTGGTGGTGAGCCGGGGGATGGCTGCGGGCCTGGCGGGGCGCGGCGAGGGGGAGTGGGCGCGCTGAGCCTGGGATGGGCGTGTGAGGGTGCCCGGGGCGCAGGTGTGGGTGGGTTACTGCTGGAAGAAGGCGGGTTGCTGGCCTGGGGCGGCCGGGGCCTGCTGGGTCGCCGGCGCCGGGGGCAGG
>CBIMJO010001148.1:0-3980 GCA_966244135.1 uncultured Actinocrispum sp.
TCGCCACGGATCTTGTCGAGAACCGCGTTCACGAAGCGAACCATGTCGGTGTTGGCCTTCGGAATGCCGATCCCGTACGGCTCGTCGGTCAGCTTGGGGCCGACGATCTTGACGTTCGGGTCCTGCGCGGCCATCCCGGCCAGGATCGGCTCGTCCGTCGAGACCGCCGCGACCTGCCCCTGCTGCAGCAGCACCAGGCAGTCCGACCAGTTGACGACCGACATGGCCACCGGCTTCGCCGGGTTGTTCGCGATCTGGGTCAGCGAGGTCGAGCCCGCGGTCGCGCAGACCTTCTTGCCCGCCAGCTCCTCGATCCCCTTGACCTGCGAGGACTTGTCCACCAGGACCCGCTGGCCGGTGGAGTAGTAGACCGAGGAGAACGCGACCTTCTGCAGCCGGTCGCAGTTGATCGTGTACGTGCGGACCACGATGTCGACCTCGCCCTTGGTCAGCACGTCCTCGCGGTCGCGTGAGGCGATCACCCGGAACTGGACCTTGTTCTCGTCGCCGAAGATCGCCTTGGCCACCTGCTTGGCCATGTCGATGTCGAAGCCCTCGAGGTTGTTGGTCTCCGGGTTGCGGAAGCCGAACAGGAACGTGTTCTGGTCGACACCGGCGATCAGCCGGCCGCGTTCCTTGATCTTGGCCATGGTCCCGGTGACGGCCAGGCCGCCGGGCCGCAGGCTCACCGTCGGGTCGCCGCAGTTCGGCGCCTGCGCACCGGCGGTCGGTTTCTGGGCGGGGGTGTAGCCGTCGGGCGCTGGGCGGTCCACAGTGGTCACCACGGCCAGGTCGACCGGTTTGTCCGGCGCCCCGCACGCGGTCAGCAGCCCCAACGCCGCCAGCAGCAGTGCGACTCGTCTCATCGGTACTCCCGCAGCCGTTGCCGAATGCCCAGGAAGCTGCCGCCCGCGGCGAGCACGGCCAGCACCGCGATGCCCGGGAACAGCGCCTCCTGCGCGTTGTACGCGGTGGAGGTCGAGTCGACGAACTTCTCCCGGCCCCGCTGGATCGCCTGGGACAGGTCGTCGTCCAGGCGGTTGAACGCGGCCGTCGCGCCGTTCTGGTCCGGGCCGATCGCCAGCGCCACCGCCTGGTCGAACTGGCCGCCGGTGTCCAGCTCGCGGATCTTCTTGTGCGTCTCCAGCCAGGCCTGCGCGTCCTTGTTGCTCACCCCGGCCTTGCTGAGCAGGCCGGGCAGGGTCGGCGCGAGCTTCTGGAACTCCTGCTCGTAGCTGGCGCCGTCGCCGCGCGCGACCAGCGTGAGGGTCTCGTCGGCGCGGCACTTCAACGCCGCGATCCGGGCCTGCACCAGCGCATCCACCTGCTGGTTGCCCTGCTCACGGGCGTCGCTGATGGCCGACGCCGAGACGACCCCGGCCACCGCGCCCCAGATCAGCCCGAGCGCGATGGCGATGGACGCGGTCAGCAGGCCGACGTTGAGCAGGCGGTTGGTCTTGCGGGTCAGGTAGACCTGGGTGGCGATCAGCGCGCCCAGCAGCACGACCATCACGATGAGCGCGAACCACGGCACGCCGCTCGCGTCGTCCTGCTCGTCGGTGAGGCGCTGGGTGTCGATCGCGTAGAGCTCCTGCGCGGCGGGCAGCAGCTTGGTGCGCATCAGGGTGGACGCCTCGCGCAGGTACGCGGAGCCGATCGGCAGGCCCAGGCGGTTGTTCGTGCGCGCGGTCTCCACCAGCCCCGCGTACACCGGCACCTGCTTGCTCAGCGTGTCGACCTGCTCCTCGGCCGCGGCGATCCCGCCGACGTCGGACGCGGCTTTGGCCAGCGCGGCCCCGGCCTGGCCCATGTCGATCTCGTAGCGCTCCCGCAGCTGGGGCGGCTCGGACCCGCCGGACAGGAACGCGCTCGACGCGGTCGCGTCCGCGTCGGACAGCGACCGGTAGATCTGCTGGGCGGCGGCCGAGAGCGGTTCGCGGTGCTCGACCAGGCCACTGATCGTGTTCAGCCTGCCCTGCATGGTCAATGCGCCCACGTTGCCCGTCAGCACGCTCAGCAGGACCAGCGCGGTCGCCACGACCCCAAGGCGACCTGGGGTGGTCCGTGCCGAGCGGGCCAGCCGCCGCACGGAGTCACCCCGCTGCGCCGGCGGCGCACTGACAGGAGCTCCCATGACGACAGAGTCAACACCACTACGCACCTGGTATGCGCCACTATCGCCGAGTCGGTGACCGGCCTGTGATCCGGAGCGTGACTGATCACTCTGCGCAATCCCCCATGCGAGCGACTCAATCGCTCGATTGCCCGATGGCCGGAAGGACGGACGTTCTGCTTACCTGATTCGTTGGCATATTCCGCCCAAACCCATATGAGGCAGGCCGAGACACATGAGCAAGCTCGAACGGATCGCCACCTTCTGCGGGCAGTGCAACTGCGGTTGCCCGGAGCTGTGGATCGACCCCGACGCCCCGGACGAGCAGCGCGTCGTGATCACCGACGACTTCGGCCAGCGCATCCAGATGAGTCTGGCTCAGCTGCACGTGCTGGTCAGCGACGTCAAGGACGGCGCACTCGACGCCCTGCTCGCGACATCCGGCTCCTGAGGAGCTGACACGCGGTGCCGCCACTGCCGTCGGCACCGCGTTCTGGGGTTAGCTCAGTTGCCCGGCATCAGTGAAGTGGGCACCTCTCCTGGCACACCAAGGAGTTTGGCCTCGCCGAAGTCGAACTGGTCACCGCCCTGACCGTTGCAGGACGCCTGTTCAGTGGCGCCCAGCCGATCTTGAGCCGCAGCACCCCGGTCACATCGACGTCGATCTCGGCCATCTTGTTGAGTTCGAGCGTGACCGACTTCCCGATGCCGGTCAGCTTCGGAACCCGGACCGGGCGGGAGTCGTCCATCACCACGTTGTCCGGCCGCAGATCCCCATGCAGCACAACGGCTTCGTGCAGGACGTGCAGCTAACCCGCAACGGGAAGCCGTCCGGTCTCGGGCAAGTCCTACGACAACGCGTACACGTTGGTCAGCCCGAAGGGTTCGCCGGCGACCCGCTTGCGTGCGTGGGTCAGCGTGCGCAGCAGATGAGCGCGGCCGGTGTCGAGCAGGGTCTGTTGTTCGACGGGGTTGTAGTAGATCACCTTGACCTGCCTGGGATTGCGGTCCACCGTGTCGACCAGGCGGCCGATCACGGTGGTGAAAACCTCGCCCTGGAACGGGTTGTTGAAGAACACCACCGAGACGTCGTCGGGGATGTCGAAGCCCAGTACGTCCTCGCAGACGAGGTCGACCTGTGGGCACTTGAGGCGCTGACGGGTGGTCCGGAGGTTGGACAACGCGATTTCGTGCAACTGCGGGGAAAGCTCGACGCCGACGACCCGGCCGAACGGGAACCGGGCCGCCTCCAGCACCATCCGGCCCATCCCCGAGCCGAAGTCGACGAACACGTCCCGCGCGCCGATCTCCCGGCGGGACAACGTGCGGCGCAGGGTCCGCCAGCCGGCCGCGACGTAGTAGCCGCGGCCTTCGGCGGCGATCCCCAGGTCGGCGAGCGGGATCTTCTCGGCGGTCCGGACGTTGTAGCGGCGTTCGAAGGCCAGCTGGCTCAGGGCAGTGCGGATCTTGCGCATCTCGTCCCCCTCCGGGCGTGGTTTCCGTTACGTCCGGATCGATCACGGGTCCCGTTACAGGGCCGCGACCTGGCACCCGGGGGTACGCACCCGAACGTGGGAACAATCGATACGATCCCGGATGTTCTTATGTGAGACGTTCCCGATTCGGATGGGGCAGTGCAGATGTCCGACTTCAACCAGCAGGTCATCGAGGAGTTCCGGAGCACCGGCGGCAAGGTGGCCATGTTCAACAACCAGAACGCCGAGATCGTGCTGATGACCACCATCGGGGCGAAGTCCGGCGAGCGGCGGACCAGCCCGGTGGCCTACTACCGCGACGGCGACCGGCTCGTGGTGATCGCGTCCAACGGCGGTTCGGACCGGCATCCCGCCTGGTACCACAACCTGAA
>CBIMJO010001149.1:0-3979 GCA_966244135.1 uncultured Actinocrispum sp.
CGGTCGCGGGATGGGGATTTCCGGGCGTTTTCCTGATATCCGGGATTGTCGCCCTGGGATCGGCGATACTGAGCCTGCGTTTGCGTCGTCCAGGCCACGTATCCACGCTACCAATAATGTATGTTGTAGACACAATGTCGCCCCTTGGTTCGGGAGGAACAAGGCCGTGAACGAGCCCGCCGTCCCGCTGTCCGAGCCGATCGGCAGCGGGAGAAGAGGCGGCCGCGGCGCGTTGAGCGGAGCCGCCACCCAACGGGTTGAGCGGCCCGCTCCTCTGCGTGAGGCCGTGCACACCGCGCTGATCGAGCTGATCATCAACGGCACCCTGCAGCCGGGGCAGCACCTCGTCGAGCTGGAGCTGGCCCAGTACCTGGGGGTCAGCCGCCAGCCCGTGCGCGAGGCGTTGCAGCGGCTGCAGACCGAGGGGTGGGTCGATCTGCGGCCCGCTCAGGGCGCCTTCGTGCACACCCCGACCGAGGAGGAGGCCGACCAGCTGCTCAGCGTCCGGTCGGTGCTGGAGACGCACTCCGCCCGGCTGGCCGCGGCGCGGGCCACCGAGGACGACGTACGGCGCCTCTGGGAGCTCCAGCAGGACGGCGTGGACGCGATGAACGCCGACGACGCCGAGGGGATGGTGGCCGCGAACGCGGCGCTGCACGCGTTCATCACCACCTTGTCCGGCAACGCGGTGCTGGCCGAGCACATCGCGCTGGTGGACCGCCGGGTGCGGTGGTACTACCGGCCGATCGCCCGCCCCCGTGGCCACGACGCGTGGAGCGAGCACGCCGAGCTGATCAAGGCGATCGCCGCGCACGACGCCGACCTGGCCAGCATGATCATGAACCGGCACACCGAGCGGACCCGCCAGGCCTACCACGACCAGCGCGCCGCCGAGGCCGGCCAGGCCTGAGCCCATGAGCAAGGGCCCCGCCACTGGTCCTGGCGGGGCCCTTCCCCCTTTTCTACTCCCTTATGACGCCGTGGCGACGCTGGTCGCCACCGCGGGAGCCTCCTCGGCCACCCCGGCCTTGCGGCCCGGCTGGCGCAGGAACAGCGTCAGGCCGGCCGACAGCAGCGCGAGGCACCCGGCCAGCACATAGGCGCCGGTGTAGCCCCAGGCGACGATCACCCCGGCGGCCAGACCGCCGCCACCGATGCCGCCGACCAGCTTCGCGCTGTAGACGGCGCCGTAGTTGGACGCGTTGTTGTTCTCGCCGAAGTAGTCCGGCACCAGCATCGCGAACAGCGGGTAGAACGCGCCGCCGCCGAAGCCGTTGATGAACGCGAAGATCATGAACAGCCACAGGTTGCCGGTGTTGCCCGAGTACAGCACGCCGAACTGGGCGACCGCCGCGATCAGCAGCACCAGGGTCAGCGTCTGGCGGCGGCCCAGCTTGTCCGACAGCCAGCCGACCAGGGCCCGGCCGGTTCCGTTGACCACGGACAGCACACCGAGCGAGGACGCGATGATGAACGGCCCGAACCCGCTCGCCTTGGCGAACTGGGCCTGGTAGTTGATGCCGAACAGCGAGACACCGCCGATGATGACCAGGCAGATCCACATCAGCGGGAGCATGCCGGTCCTGAACGCCTCCTTGGGCGTGTACTGCCGGACCGCGGGCGGGTTCTTGGCCAGCGAGGTGGCGCTCTTGTCCTTGCCGCCCTTCCAGCTCAGCGGGTCGACCTCCTTGGGCCACCAGTTCTTCGGCGGGTCCACGAACATGAACCCGCACACCGCGACCACCACCAGCATGTAGACGCCGATCAGGTCAAGCACCAGCGAGTAGTTGCCGGCGTCGAAGGCGTACCGGAACACGAAGATGAACGGGACGGTGCCGTAGGCGAAGCCGCCGTTGACGAAGCCGGTCCGGGCACCCCGCTTGTCCGGGTACCACTTGCCGACCATGTTGATGCAGGTGGCGTAGACCAGACCGGCACCGGTGCCGCCGAGCACCGAGTAACCGATGAACGCCAGCACCAGGCTGCTGCTGTGCGCGATGACGAAGTACCCGATGCCCGCGCAGACCGCCGCCGTGAGCATCGCCGCCTTCGCCGAGACGATGCCCTTCTCCCTCAGCCGCCCGGCCGGGAAGGCAACCCCCGCCTGGAACACCGCCCAGATGCTGGCCAGCCAGAACACGTCACCCAGCGACCACCCGTGTACCTCCTGCAGGGTGTCGACCGCGGCACCCCAGCCGTACTCGAAGACACTGACTGCCATCATTGCGATCCAGGGCAGGAACACCATCCATGTCCTGGAGCGGCCCATGATGTCCTGGGGGCTTTCGCCCACGCGGAACACCCGGCCGTTCTCGTTCTTGATTTCTTGAAAACTGGTCGCCATGCAAGCCTCTCCCGACCGACTACCCCATGAATCGGATTGGTCAGTTCTCGAGCCGGGAACGGCGCTCGCCGCTCCCGGCCTGCCTACGACCGCAGGCCGGCGAAGCAGACCGGTTCTCTTGTCCGCCAACGCCAAGCGCGGTGTCACCCGACCTGGCGCGGCACCGCGACCCGACCCCATCTCCGGCTTGTAGACTGCATACACCTGAATGGGACTCACCCGATAGTGGCCCCCGTCACCCAGGATGTCCAGAAAGAAAAGATAAGAATTCTGCAGAGTTACGCAAACTCCCCCAAATCGGACGAGAAATCGTCCCTCTTGAGCAGTTTACTTCGCATTCGCCGCATTTGCCCGACTCGCCCGTTTTGAGTCATACCGGCCGCTATGCCGGAGATTCGTTCACCTTCCGGTGAGGTGGCGTTCCCCCGCCGTCCTCGATCGGGAGTCACTAGTCTGCCCGGGTGACGGTGCGTTTCCAGCTGCTCGGCGAGGTCAGGGTGACCATCGGCGGGCGCCCGGTGCACATCGGCCAGCGGCGGCTGCTCAACCTGCTCGCCGTGCTGCTGGTGGAGGTCAACCGGACCGTCCCGATGGACGTCCTGGCCGACCGGGTCTGGGGCGAACAACTCCCCCAGTCGCCTCGTCCGGCCCTGCACACCTACGCGTCCCGGCTGCGCACCGCGCTCGCGGACAGCGACGCGGTGTCCCTGGACCGGCACGCCGGCGGGTACCGGCTCACCGCCGACCCGGACCTGGTCGACCTGCACCGGTTCCAGCGCGGGTACGAAGCCGCCCGCGCGGCAGGCGATGACGACGAGGCCGCCGACCGCCTGGCCGCGGCGCTCGGCGAGTGGCGCGGCGAGGCGTTCGCCACTGTGGACAGTGAGTGGCTGGCCGGCCGCCGGGAGGCGCTGCGCCGGGACCGCGTCGCCGCACAGCTGGCGTACCACGACATCCAGCTGCGCCGCGGCCAGTACACCGAGCTGGTCGCCCCGCTGACCGAGCTGGCCGCGGCCGATCCACTGCACGAACGCCTGGCCGCACAACTGATCCAGGCATTGGACGGGGCGGGCCGCCGGGCCGACGCGCTGGAGCACTACCAGGCGGTCCGGCGCGAGCTGGTGCGCGAGCTCGGGGTGGAGCCCGGCGCGCCGCTGCGCGAGCTGCACCAACGGATCCTGCGCGGCGACGCGAACCCCGCGGCCGCCCAGTCCGTCCCCCGGCAGCTGCCCGCGGACATCGCCGGGTTCACCGGACGGCACGACTACCTGCGCCGGCTGGACACCCTGCTGTCGGCCCGCCGCGGCCCGATGATCATCTCGTCGGTGTCCGGGATGGCCGGCATCGGCAAGACGGCCCTGATGGTGCACTGGGCCCATCGGGCGGCCGAGCAGTTCCCCGATGGCCAGCTGTACGTGAACCTGCGCGGGTTCGACGCGACCGGATCGGTGGTGCGGCCGGAGGAGGCGCTGCGCGGGTTCCTCGACGCGCTCGGCGTTGCCCCGCAACGGCTGCCGGCCACGATCGAGGCCCAGGCCGGCCTGTACCGCAGCCTGCTCGCCGGCCGGCGGATGCTCGTGCTGCTGGACAACGCGAGGGACGCCGACCAGGTGCGGCCGCTGCTGCCCGGCTCGG
>CBIMJO010001150.1:0-3978 GCA_966244135.1 uncultured Actinocrispum sp.
CGGTTCCCGCGAACCCGCCACCCGCGACCACGAACGTCAGCAGGTGTTCGCGTTGCGCGCCATCCGGTTCGTTGTCGGCCCGCTCCAGGCGCCCGATCACATGGTCACGCAGCCTGGTCGCGTCGGAGAGGTTCTTCAGGGTCCACCCGTGCTCGGCGACACCAGGCAGGCCGAACGAGTGCGGGACCGAACCCACTGCCAGGACGAGGTGATCGTAGGGGATCACATCATCATCGACCTGCACCAGCCGGGCATCAGTGTCGACCTTGGACACCCGGCCGTTGCGGAACCTGGTGTGCGCCACCGCCGACCGCACCGGTGCGCTGATGTGGGCCGGTTCCAGGGCACCGGACGCGACCTCGGCGAGCATCGGGGTGAACAGCAGGAAGTTGGACTCGCTGACGAGGGTGACGTCGATGTCAGCGCCGCGTAGTGCATGCCGTTCCAGCCGTTTTGCCGCGCTCACACCGGCGAAACCGCCACCCACGATCACAACCCGCGTCACGTCACGCACGACATGTCCTTTTTGGACACGCGGGACGAACGCGAGGACAAGCCCCGCAAGGCCACCGTGCAACACGTCCGCCACCAGGACCGGGTAGCCGCGCAACACAGCGTCGGCCGACCACGCCGGGATCTCACCATGCAGCAACGGCAGCAGGCTGAGCTGAACCAGCAGCCAGCCCAGCACCCCGATCAGGGCACCACCTGCGACTCCCACAGCCACACTGGTGCGTTTGTACCCGATCACCACACCGACCACGAGCGCATACACGAGATACCAAGCCCCGAGAGCGCCCTGCACAGCAAGAACTGGGCCTGAGCACAACACACCGATGCCCGCACAAACCATCACGTCCCGCTTGGTCACACACCAAACCCTGGCATGCCCCAGCCGGAAAAGTTCTTACAGAACACTTAGGACCGCCCACCGACGCCTCGGCCGTACATCACTCGACCGCCTGGCAGGCACCAACCAGCCCGCCATGAAGGACGCCCCCTGGGATGACCACACGCTCCATTACCAGCCGTCAAAGCCGTATCACCCGATCAGCCCAGCCTGGTGCGTCCGAGTAACGGCTTTCGACAGGGCGTCGACTCAGTCCTCGTGACGCGACTGAATGGATGACCACAATGGCAGACGATGCCCCGGACCGGATGTCGTGGTTGATCGGGCAGCTGGGCTCAAATGATCCAGATCCGGCCGTGGCACGGGAACTGCCGGTCGCAGTGCATGTGGCCATCTACCCGATGTGCCTGAACTTGCTCGGCAGCGCGGACGCGGCGTACGACGCCGAACAGGAAACCTGGCGACGACTGCTGGAGTACGTCGCACGGCGCGACGCGAGCCAGCCCTCAATCACCAATGGCGTCGCGTACGTCCGCCAAATCGCGCGCAATGTCTGCCACGACATGAGGCGTCGCGAGGGGCGTCATGACATGGCCATCGACGAGGTGGCCGAGCGCCACTTCTCGACGGGTGAGCCGGCATGGGCCGAGGCGACCGTGGCCCCTGGATCGCCTCAGGGTGGTTACCGCTCCCGGCGTGTGCTGCGCGACCTGGCCGGTCTGTCCGACCAGGAACGCGCCGTGCTCGGCTTGCGGCAAACCGGCCGGTCCTACCGGGAGATCGCGCAGACCCTGGGTGGCGGCCTGACCATGGCCACAGCGCAGACCCAGGGCGAACGCGCGATGCTCCATCTGCGCGGGCGGGTGCACGTCGAGGTCTGGTCCCAGGAACCACCGGACCGGTGGCCGGTGCCCGCATGCCCGGATTTGGCGCGGCTCAAGGCCGAAACGCAGCGACGACTCCTCGCCGGTGCACCGGTCACCACGACCCTGTACCGGGAGATCGGCAAGCATCTGGACCCGCAGCCCAAGCGGAGCAAGGGCACGCTGGACAACCCCGCATGTCAGCTGTGCCACCCCGAACGCAAGCGGTCCGAGCTGGCCTACTGGTGGCTGATCGCCACGATCCCGCCGGTGCTGGCCGGCTGGCAGCTGGCCAGTCCGCCATCGGCAGCGGCAGCGGTCGCGGTCGACTCCCCCGGGCGCGGCAAACGACGCCGGCCTCGGTCGCGGGTTCGCACAGTCAGTCTCATCAGCGCCGCAGCGGTCGTGGTGGTCGCGGTCGCCGTGATCGCGGTCGTGCTGATCCCGCATCTCGGCGCCCAGGACGAAAGCCACCCTCAGGCAGGACCAAGCGGCGGCCCGGGCGGCGCGACGGCCGCGGCGTTCGCCCGGCCCGACCCGTGCACCTTGCTCACCCAGGACGAAGTGACACAGGTGAACGGCCACCCGGTGAGGGCATGTGTGACCACCGGCCTGCAGCCGGACCGTGGCCCTGTCGCTGTCAAGGATGCGGCCGTGGGCACGTTCACGAGTTCCAGCGATGAGTTCCCGCAGCCGGTGAGCGTCGAAGCGGACGACCTGGGTGCCGATCCGCCGGCCGCGTTCGCCCAGGCGTGTCAACTCATCCAGCAGGTCGCCAAGGGCTTCGACCCGAACCCGACCACCGGCGCGATCCCTGGTCTCGGCGACGAGAACTGTTATGCCACCTGGTCCGTCGGATCCGAGTCGATCGTGTCGCTGGCGGCGCGGCGCAAGAACATCGCCGTGACCGTGACGCTCAGCAGGAACCAGCCGCCGGCCGACCTGGTCAAGCTGGCACTGAGCCGTATCCACTGACAGTCCGAAGAAAAGTTCGCCGGCTCTGTCGGTTCTGCGAGCCCGCCACGGTCTAGGTAGGCGTGGCGGGCATCAGGCCCGTCCCTGGTTGGTCTAGGGAGGACCGAGATGACCCGGATCATCACCCTTCTGGTGGGAGTGTTACTGGTTCCGCTGATAGTCAGTGGTGGCTCCTCGTCCGCAGCTCAAGCCGCCCCCGGCGCCGTTTCCCTGCTCCGTGATTGTCCCTCGCTGAAACGTGGTCAATCGGATCCCGTGGACGGCCATGACTGCGTGCGCGAACTGCAGACCGTGTTGCGACAGCAGGGCTATGATCAACGGGTGACGGGCGAGTTCGCCGAACGCACCGAAGCGAACGTCAAGGATTTCCAGCGCCACAACAACATCGAGGCGATAGGTGTTGTCGGCCCCAAGACCCGCGCCGCACTTCTCGGTGACACACCAGCGATCCGCGATGTCCCACCACCTGACTACGCCACCGACCGCTGTACACCTCAACGGTGCGACCTCTACGTGAGCCGGACCAGCACCGGCCGCTACGCCCAGCTGATCGCCGACCACCCGCTCGCCACCACCGTCGTGACGGCAATGATCCTCCGCGGCGCCTGCGCCAAGATCTTCAGGCTCAGCGTAGTGACCATCGTGTGCCACATCGTCACGCAACGCCAGATCAGGACGTTGAAAACCACACTGGCGGCTGCCGCCCGCCAGCACGCCTGCCTGCGGATCAGCCTCGGAATACCACTTGCCTTCGCCACCGACAACACGAGTCGCTGCAAGGACTGAAGCAGCGCGGTCATGTGACACCTGACGCGGCATTCCCGCCTCTTCGAGACAGGCTGACAAGCGATCCACTCGCGAGCCGGCAAGTACTCCGATGCCGCGTGCCGCGATCTCGTTCGCACACTGTGGGAGCGGGCGCCCCAGCAAGGGGGACAGCGGTATCCGGCGGGGACGCGCCTCACTCGTCCCCGCCGGACGCTTCTCCTGCTGTTCACCGCGAAAGGTCTGGTTTTCCGAATCCGATCGGGGTGTCCGGCGACTGACGCGGGTCTAATTGTCCCAAAAGGACGGAGACGTCGACCGCGCCTATCTCGGCCTTGAACACCTTGAGGAACCGGGCGACCGGGGTGAGGTCCGCGATCTCACGTTCGCAGTGCGGACAGGTCCGGGTGTGCTGCCGGTACTCCTCGGTTTCGCTGGGATCCAACACACCCAGAACGTAACTGCCTGCTGCCACGGAATGCGGGCACGAACACATCTGCGCGCCTCCCGTCTGTCTGTTTCGGA
>CBIMJO010001151.1:0-3977 GCA_966244135.1 uncultured Actinocrispum sp.
CGATCGCGGGTGTGGGTGTGCTCGCGCTGCTGGTGCAGGTCGCGATGCTGCCGCGGTACCGGCAACTGCGGTTCTCGTTAGGGTTCTGGGCTTTCACGTTCCCGCTCGCTGCGGTGGAGTTGGCCGAGGAATGGCTGGAGCTGCTCGAACCAGCTGGCTGGCACGTGGTCATCGGCGTGCTCACCGCGCTGTTCACGGTCTTCATCGCGATCATCGCCCTGTTGTCACTGCGCAGACAAGGACGATGATCACTGCCTCAGGCGCGGCGGATGGTGATGCCGCCGTGGCCGGTGTGCGCCCGCACCTCAACGGTCTCGTCGGATTCCGCCGGCTGGGCGGCCTCGTCCAGGTGGTTGCGCACCTGGCCGAACCCGGTGGTCACGTCGAGCCAGGCGGCCGTGCCCTCGGCGATGCCGATCTCCATCGAACCCATCCCGGAGGCGAGCGTGACCGTGCCGCGGGCGACCTCGCCGACGCGGATGCTGCCGTTGGCGGTCTTCGCGTCGACGCTCGCGGCCGCCCGGCCGACCGAGATGTCGCCGTTGGAGGTGCGCACCCGCGCGTCGCCGGTGACCGCGTCGACCTCGATGCTGCCGTTGGAGTCCTTGACCACCGCGGTGCCGTCGATCCGGCCGACACTCACCTTGCCGGAGCCGGTCTGGATCTCTGCGTCGCCCGCGATGTGGTCGATGGTGACGTGACCGGCGGCGGTGTGCAGGTTCAGCGAACCGGTCTGGTCGAACTGGACGTTCCCGGTCGAGGTCTTCAGCCGCGTCTCGCCGATCCGGCCAGCACCGTGGAAGTCACCGACCTGCACGTCGCCCTCGAGCCGCGAGCCGCTGGGCACGCCGACGGTCACGTCGACCGACCTCGTCTTGCGGGAGAAGTCGAAAGCGCGCACCCGCGGACCGCGGACCTGGAGCACCCCGTTCGCGTAGTCGACGCGGACCTGTTGTGCGGCTTTGACATCCGACTGATCGGATTCGTCGGTCGGGCGCACGTCGACGACGGTGTCGGTCCGCTCGGTGGCGTCGATCCGCACGACACCGGCGACGCCGAGGTCGATGGTCACGGAAATCGGTTCGGGAGTTTCGAAAGTAGGCATGGCTGTCCCCTTAACATGTGTCGATGTAGCGTCTCCGCAGGTCAGAGACGTGTAGGTGTGATCAGCGGACCCAACCGGTGAGCCGCTGCTTGCCGCGTGCGCTGGTGGCGCGCGATTCGGTGCGCTGAGCGGTGCTGGAGGTCCGTAGGGCAGCGGAGGCCGCTCGGACCAGCCAGGCGTTGACCGAGCGCCCTTCCTTGGCGGCGGCCTCGTCGATGGCGGCCTTCAGCTGTTCGGGCATCCGGACGTTGATCCGCGCGGCCGGGCCGTCCTCGGCGAAGGCCGGTTCGCTGTCCGCGACCGGTGCGCCGGCCTCGGTCGCGTCCTGGCTCGGCTCGGCGGGTGGCATGGTGACGATGAAGTTCGGATCGCGTCCGCGCAGGCGCAGCTCCACCGATCCGGGCACCATGTCCTGGGTGATCTCGTCCGCGGCGGCCGACAGCACTTCCAGCATGGTCATCCGGATCGCCGACTCGAGCGAGCCGGTGAGGCGCTCGACCAGCTCCCGCGCCTCTTCGCCACCGGCTTCGGCCAGGGTCGCGAACTCGCGGCCGAGGTTGCCCACATACGACGTCAGGTCCATGGCATCACTATGGCACACGTGTGGCACCCGTGCAAGCGGAGTGGCATCACCATGGCATCAGGGTGTCGTATGCGGGGGTTGCGCCGCACTGGCGCCCAAGGTCAGATGAGGTCGTGACTGCCGCAGACAAGCTCAAGGACGCCGTGCTCACGCGGGACGTGGACGCGATCATCGCACTGTTCGCCGAGGACATCCGGTTCTTCAGCCCGGTGAAGTTCCGCCCGTTCGAGGGCATCGCCATGGTGAGCGCCCTGTTCCGCGTGCTGATGCGGACCTTCGAGGACTTCCGGTACGTCGGCGAGTTCGCCGGGACCGTCCAGGACGACGGCGACGCCGACTCGCACATCCTGGTGTTCCGCACCCGTGCGGGCGACAAGCAGATCCACGGCATCGACCTGATCCAGGTCAACGAGGCCGGCCTGATCTCCACCTTCACCGTGATGGTCCGCCCCCAGTCGGCCGCCGCGGCGCTGAGCGAGGCCGTGCTCGCCGGTCTGGTCGCCGACGGCGTGCTGCCGGCCCCGGCATAGCAATCCGTCCTTTCTCACGAGACGGCCCACTGCGCCCAGACGGGCAGGAGCGCCAAGGCCACCACGGAGCTCTTGACCACGACCGACGCGGCCATGTCGACGTCGATGTCGTAGCGCTGGGCGAAGATGAACAGGTTCTGCGGTGAGGGCATCGCGGCGATCAGGACGAGATAGCTGAGCCACTCACCGGTCACGCCGAACACGTACCGGCACACCACCAACGTCACCAGCGGGAAGACCACGCATTTGACGGTGATCAGGGCGATTTCCTCCCGGGTCGTGCCGCGGAACGTCAGCCCCGCGCCGCCGAGGTAAAGCCCCAGGGCGAACAGGGCCACCGGAGCGGCGCTGTCGCCGACGAACGCCAGCCCGTCGAGCAGCGGGCCGGGGATCTTGACCGCGAGCAGATTGAGGACGATGGCCGCGTTGCACGACAGGACCAGCGGGGTGTTGAGCGACGCCCAGATCGCCCGGGCCAGCTTCCGTGCTGTGCTGCCGGGCCCGCCGAACTCCATGATGGCGATCACGACCGTCGACAGCAGACACACCTGCAGCAACAGGATCGGGAAGATCGGCGCCGCGTCCCCGAACAGCATGACGAACACCGGAACCGCGAAATACGCGGTGTTGACCTGCACGGCGGCCATGATCCGCAGCGCCACCCGGCGGGCCCCACCGCCGGTCGCGAGGCCGACCGCGATCATGCAGAGCACCGCACCGGTGGCATAGGCGGAAATCGCGCGGACATCGAACAGCTTGCCGAGGTCACTCAAGTAGATCTTGCCGAACAAATACGCCGGAATGGCGAACAGGAAGGCGAAATCGGTGAACACCCCCGCGGCGGCCGCGGGAATCACCTTGCGCCGCGCGAAGATCGCCCCGGTCCCGAACGCCAGCACCACGGGAACCAATTTGCCCAGCGCCACCAGCGCGTTCATCCGCCCCTCCCCAGGAAACCCGTTCGAGCCGAACGGTAGCCCGCTTATCATCGGCGCGAAGGGGGTGGGGGCCATGGGACTGATCATCGTGCCGGGCCGGTGCTGAACCACGATCAGCTGTTCATGCCGCTCGCTGGGAAGAAGCGCGCTGGCAGCTCATCCATCTGATAGAGACCGCGCCGATTCCCGCGTGACCGTCCGGCGGCGCAGGCCGATCTCCATGGACCGGCGCTCCGCCGGTCCGCCGGGCCGGGACATCCCGACGCCGCGCCGTTCGCCGACCAGCGCGGCCCGGTCAGGCAATGGCAGCAACGGACAGTTCTGACATAACCGGCCCTGTCGGTCACTGTGCAGGTACACCAAACAACACAGGTGCCGCGTCTGGATCTCCTCACCGTCGAACGGCACCCACTCCACCAACCCGCGCAACGGGTTCACGTCGAACCCTGGCAGGGTCTCGGCGTCCAGCAGCGCACGGCACTCTGCCACCAGCACGTCGGCCCGCTCCGGCTCGAGGTACTCGATGGCCGAGTCCAGCACGATCGCCACCCACTCGGCCGCGTTCGTCCACAAGAGACGGTCCGGCACCCGGACCTGGGCCGTGGCGGCGCGGAACAACTCCCGCAGGTTCCTGGCGTAGAGGTTGGTCCACACAAACTCACGCAATTGCGCCATGGTCTCGACCGCGGGTCCGTCCACCGCGGTCGGCCTTTCCTTGCAGAGCAAGGGTTCCGCATCGAAGGTCACCGCATACGGCACGTTGTAACGGATCAAGGCGGTCACGCGCGCGGGGGACAAGTCGATCCCCACCCCCTCAGCCA
>CBIMJO010001152.1:0-3972 GCA_966244135.1 uncultured Actinocrispum sp.
TGGTGATCACCGGGTGGGAGGCCCTCGACGCCACCGACGAGCGGCTGCCGCCGGGCTTGCGGCAGCTCGATCTGGCCGAGCAGCTCCCGCGGGCCGGTTTCGCCGATGTGGAGGTCACCGCCAAGCCCGCGTGGCGCGCGGTCGAACGGGCGTTGTGGGAAGAGGCGCTCACCTTCGACGCGGGCGACGACCTCGCCATGCGGTCGATGCAGGACGAGGCCCGGCGAGTGCTGCCCTCGTTCGACGGGCGGCGGCGGGTCCTGGCCTACGCGGCCGCGTAGGAGAAGATGGCGGCATGACGTCTCCTCAGGTCGTTGTCTTCGCGAACCCGGACCTGCTCGCCGCCGCCACGGCCGCCCGCCTGATCACGCGACTGATCGACACGCAGGCCGAGCGCGGGTCGGCGTCGCTGGTGCTCACCGGGGGCCGCACCGGGAACGCGGTGCTCAGTCACCTGCTGGCCGCGCCGGCGAGGGACGCGGTGGACTGGTCACGCGTCGACTACTACTGGGGCGACGAGCGGTTCCTGCCCGCCGGGCACCCGGACCGCAACGAGACCCAGGCCCGGGAGGCCTTCCTCGACCACGTGACCGCCGACCCGGCCCGGATCCACGCGATGGAGCCGTCGGACGGCCGGTTCGGTGACGACCCCGACCAGGCCGCGGCGGCTTATGCGGAGCTGCTGCCGGGTGATTTCGACGTGCTGCTGCTGGGCGTCGGCGAGGAAGGGCACACCGCGTCGATCTTCCCGTCCTCCCCCGCGGTGTTCGAGACGTCGAAGACCGTCGTCGCCGTCCGCGACTGCCCCAAGCCGCCGCCCACGCGGGTCAGCCTCACGTTGCCCACGATCCGGACCGCGAACGAGGTCTGGTTGCTCACCACCGGTGACTCCAAGGCCGACGCGGTGGCGTCCGCGTTGGGTGGTGCGACCGAGGTCGAGATCCCCGCCGCGGGTGCCCTTGGGGTGAGCCGGACGCTGTGGCTGCTGGACCGGACCGCGGCCGCCAAACTTTCGTAGGGGTGCCCGAAAACGGCCATCTACGTGGGTCTAGGCTGAGCGTCCTCGTCTTCGTTGATACGAGACCCCTTTCACGGATATTGCATACATAGCCCCTGGTTGCGGGCTGTGCATATCGGTGTGCTGTCGTTGAGCTGTGTCCTAGCTTCGAGGGATGTCCGACGAATCGGGGATCCGCGTCCTGGCCGGGCGGTACCGGCTGATCACGCGGTTGGGGCATCGGATGATGCGTGGCTGGGACACGCATCTGCGTCAGGTTGTCGCGGTCCGGTTGTTCCCACCGCCGGATGATTCCGACCAGGTCGTGGCGCGGGCGAGTGAACTGCTGGACCTGGCGCACCCAGGCCTGGTGCGCGTGCTCGACGCCGGGAACGCCGACGGCGAGCCCTTTCTGGTCATGGAGTTCATCGCCGGCACGACGCTGAAGGCGCGGCTGGCCGAGGGCCCGTTACCGGCCGAGGTGGTCGGGCCGATGGGAGCGCAGCTCGCGAAGGTGTTGGCGTACGCGCATTCCCGCGACGTCACGCACCGGGACATCCGGCCGGGCAACGTGTTGCTGGGTCCGGGCGACGAGCCGTACCTGACCGACATCGCCCTCGCCGAGACCCCCACACCCGCCTACGTCGCCCCCGAGCAGATCGAGGGCAGACCCCCAAGCCCAGCGGCGGACATCTACGCGCTGGGCTTGGTGCTGGTGGAGAGCCTGAAGGGACAGGTGGAGTACCGCGGCGACGACATCGCGACGATGCGCGCCCGGCTGACCCACCCACCCCGGATCCCGCAGGACCTGCCGCTCACCAAGGCCCTCGAGGCGATGACCGCGGCCGACCCCGACGACCGTCCGAACGCGACAGAGTGCGTCGACCTGCTGCAGGGCTACTCGCAGAAAGCCCGGGTGCAGACCAGAACCGTGCTGATCGCGGCGGTGAGCGCCGCCGTCGTGGCCACCGGCGTGGCGTTCTTCGTCAACCAGTCCAACCACACTCCCCCACCCCGCCAGGCCAGCGTCGAAGAACCGCTCCGCCAAGCACCCCCACCCCGCCGTGCCCCGACAACCGGCACAGCACCAGCGGGCCCAACGGTTTCCGACGCCTCCACCCCGGTGGTCCAGGAACGCCCCATGGTCACAACCACCTCCTCAGAGCCCCCACCGCCACCCTCACAGCAACAACTCAAGCCCCCACCCGAGCGAACCACGATCACCTTGACCGACAGCAACAATGACGTCTACGTCAACGACCAGGGTGAGGACGATGACGACGAGTACGAGGCAGTCCTGCCCCAGGTGAAGAACCCGCCAGTCTGGTACAAGGCGCTCCAGCACTACTGGAAGGTCAAGAAGGCCAAGAAGAACAAGGAGACCACCGCCCCACCGCCTCCCTCGTGAGCGGCGCACCGCCCACGAGGGAGGCGACCAGGGTCCAGTGAGAATCGCCCCGGAGAGAACGGTCTCTCCGGGGCGATTGCTTGTGCTGCCAAGGACTCAGCGCAGGCCGTTGCGGCGGGCGACGGCGATCAGCATGTCCGGGTCGTCGGAGATGATGCCGGTGACGCCGAGGTCGATGGCCTTCTGGATGATGACCTCGTCGTCGAGGGTGTAGGGCACGACCTTGAGGCCGTACTTCGACACCAGGGTGGGTGCGTCGGGGCCGAAGTAGTAGGCGGGGTCGGTGCGCAGGTACCAGTCGCTCGACACGGTCTTGGGCTGGCCGGGGTAGTGGACCTGCCAGTTCGCGGAGATCGTCGAGGCGCCCGCTGCGCGCACGAGCTTGCCGACGTCCTTGAACTTCCACCAGTCCAGCCCGCCGGTCCACGGGCTGACCACGGACGGGTCGCCGTGCACCGCCTGCAGCGAGCACTCGTCGGCCAGCGACTTGCACTCCTCCGGCCCGTACTGCCAGATCAGCGCGACGGTCTCGATCCGGGGGTCGATCGCGTGCGACAGCCGGATGGTCCGCCAGTCGAACGACTGGATGGTCGCCCGCTTGGCCAGGCCGTTGCGCTCGATCGCGCCCACCAGCTGGAAGGTGAACTGCCAGAACGGGGCCGTGTTCTGGATGACCGGGCTGAGCTTGGTCTCGATGTTGAAGTGGATGTCGGTCCGGCCACTGGCGCGCACGAGCTCGAACACCTCGTTCAGCGTCGGGATCTTCTCACCGGGCTGGGTGACCTGGCCGGGGAAGCCGGGGGCCTGCTTGGTGCCGCAGTCCAGGGTCTTGATCTGCGCCAGGGTCAGGTCGTGGATCGGCTTGCCCACATAGGGGAACGCCGGGTCGTCCGGCCTGACCGGGGTGGTGTCCTGGCACAGCGCCGGGTTGATGGTCTGGTCGTGCGCCACCACGAGCTGGTCGTCGCGGGTGATGCCGATGTCCATCTCCAAAGTGGACACTTCCGGCAGCTTCAGCGAATACCCGAACGACGACAGGGTGTTCTCCGGCCGCACCGACCGGCCACCGCGGTGCGCCTGCACGTCGAACGGCGAGGCGTAGGCCTGCGGCAGGCGGAAACCGCGCTGCTGCAACACCTTCCGCAGCACGTCCGGATAGTCGGTGATGAGGCCGTCCACGCCGTCGTCGATGAGCTTGTTCATCGTGGCGGTGTCGTCGACGGTCCACGGGACGACCTTGATCGCGTTGTCGTGCGCGTGCTTGACCAGATCCCTTGTCACGTAAGGCACGTAGCCGGGGTCGGTGACCTTGCCGTTCTGCGGAGTGCCGTGCACCGGCGAGAACACCGACGCGCCGAACGACTTGATCGCCTTGATCGGGTCGCCGCCGAAGTCGTCGATGTCCAGCCCGCCCAGCCAGGGCGAGCGGCCGGGCTCGCCGGTCTGCAGGAAGTCGATGTTGGTCAGCGCGACCAGCGGCAGCTTGGGCGCGACCTGACGCATCCGGATCAGCGAGCCCCAGTCGAAGGACTGGATGGTGACCCGCTTCCCGAAGCCGGCCTTGCGG
>CBIMJO010001153.1:0-3972 GCA_966244135.1 uncultured Actinocrispum sp.
TGACCTCTCGGATCGGGTGCACGCCACCGTGATCGTCTACAACGCTCTCGGCCTGCCGGTGCGCCGCATCGTCGAACCAAGTACCAGGACGATCACTCCCGGTGCCGGCCCGCAGGAGTTCTCGACCGCCTGGGACGGCCGCGACGACTCGTTGCTCGGCCTGGTCCCGGTCGGCGTCTACTACTACCGGGTGGAGATCACCGACGAGGCCGGCCACGTGTCGCAGAGCGGTGAGCCGCGTCCGATCCAGCTGAAAGTATTGGGAGGCTTGTGATGAAGCGAACGCGACTCATCGGGTTGGTGATCGGCGTCGTCGTGGTCGCCGCCGGTCTTGTCGGCCTCGGCTATGTCCTGGCCAGCGGCCCCGACACGCCAAGCGTTGCCGCACCGCCACCGGCCGCCGCGGCCCCCGGCGCCGGCGGCCAAGAGCTCCGTGCCCTGCTCGACAAGGGTCGGGTCGAGACCTACCACGCGAAGTACAAGGCCAGCTCCACCGACCCGGCCGCCGCCGGCCAGGACCTCACCCTCGAACTGTGGCAGCGCGGCACCGACCGCCGCCAGGACCTGGTGGTCAACGCTGACGGCAAGAAAGCACACTCCGCCGGATTCCTCCTGCCCACCGGGGCCATCGCCTGCACCAGCCAGGCCGACGCCCCATGGTCGTGCAAAAACGTGGCCGGCCAAAGCACCGAACCCATGCTCGACCAGCTGGCCGGCCAATTCGCTGGTCAGGCCGGCACCGCCCGCGACGACACCATCATCGGCCACAAAGTCCGCTGCTTCACCGTTCCGGTCAGCACCACCACCGGCGAGATCTGCCTCACCGACCGCGGAGTCCCCGCCCGGGTACTCGCCGGCCCCTCCCGCTTCGAGCTGACCGACCTCACCACCGACATCACCGACGACACCTTCCGCCCACCCGCCCACCCGGTGTAGCTGTGCAGGGCGCGCAACTCCCCGAGGTGGAATGCGGACACCGCCCGCAACAGCACGTCAGCAACTCAAGGCGGTGAGGGCCCGGGTGCACACCAACTACGAGGACGCGCTCGCGGCGAGGTTCTTCCATCACATGCGTCCGTCGGTGTGCCCGCGCCGCGCTGCGCAGGTGGCCCCGGAGCGGCAGGCGGCGGAACCGGACAAACACGAGTGTTCGGTGTGCACCAGTGAACTGAATCTCGATGCCCTCCAATCCGACGTCATCGTGGCCGCGTCCGTTGATGGCGCTCTGTGAGAAATGGGTCCTGTCGCTGATTGCGTGATCAACATGTGGCTCGGTTAGACCCGGCAAAGGACTTTCTTGCGAAGCAGGTCGAACTTCGCTTGCCCGAACATGCTTCTCCTAACCGGTTTCAACCGTGACACGGCGCCTTCGACCGGGCCGGAGTAGCCGGTGGTGCGGCGCCGACTGTCCGAAAGAGACGGAGATACCGGGTCAAAGCCGGATAGCTGCCGGTGTAACCCTGCCCGCGGTTCTCGGCCAGCAGGACCGTCGCCGTCGTGCACCCTTGGTTCCATCGCTCGCGCAGGTACGGTTTGAACCGTTCCAGCGGCCCAGGACGGCCATCCCGCTGCTTGATCAGCAACTCCTCCACGCTCGCAGCCCGAGCGAACCGCCGAATGGTCTTGCGATCCAGCCGCAACGACCGGGAGATAGCACTGATTGATTCACCCGGGCCGTCAGCTGCTGCACGGCCTGGTAGTGCTCACGGATGCGGACAACCACGGCTTGCGCCTCGATGCGGTCGATGTCCGCGGCGATGGCGATCTGTTCGACGTCCGGCGAGGCATCGGGATCCGGGGCAAGCGCGGAGATATCGTGATCGGGATCGCGTAGATCGTGGCGATGCTGCCGGATCAGCGACAGGACCCTATTCACGGAGCGCCATCAGCCCCTGCCGGAGGACTGGGGACAGGACATGGAATGGCCCTATCCGGGCGTTCCCGCCGCGGTGGTGGCCGAGTTCGCCGGACATCGGGTGGCCATCCGGTACGAGTGCCACGGCGATCTGCTCAGCGCCTTCCCCGCCCTCACCGCTGTGCGACCTGCCGCGAGGAACCTCCCGGATCACGTCCTCGGGCCGGCCTGCCCGCCGATCCGGGAGTGCTCGGCTCGGCAGGCAGGCGTACTGCGCCGTCGCCGGCTGTTCAGCGGGCCTCGGGGCGCAACCGCCTGACGAGGTGCAGCTCGAGTCCGGACAGCGGCGCCCCGACCTCGTGCATCGCCCCGCCGACGGCGAGGGAGCCCAGGTCGACCGCGGCGAAACCCATGTCGTTGAGCATGTCCATGACCAGGTACTTGGCTTCAGCGTCGTCGCTGGACGCGAACAGGACCGTGCGCGGCCGGTCGGTGCCGAAGTCCTCGATCCACTCCATCGGCATGTTGCTGATCGACTTCACCAGTCGTGCGCCTGGAGCCCACTGGGCGACCAGCTCACTCGACGTCGAGCCGGTCCGCGCCAGCACGGCGCGCGACTTGGTCACCCCCGCCAAGCTGATGTCGCTGTCGAGCTCGGCGTGGGCGTTCATGGCATCGATCAGGATCCGACCGTTCCAGTCGACACCCCGCAGTGCTTCCTCGGCCTGCACCCAGCGGACGGCGATGATCACGACGTCGCTCTCCACGACCTCGTCCTTGGTCTCCGCGGTCGCGCCCGGCCCGAACTCCTCGATCATACCGGCGAGCGTCTCCGGCCCCCTGGAGTTGCAGACGGCGATCGTGTGACCGGCGTTCAGCAGGTGTCGACCCATGACCCTGGTCACCTTGCCTGCCCCGATGAATCCGATGCGCATTGCGAACACTCCTTCTGCCAGTGGTGGTCGTGATGTCGGCGCGCGCTTGAGCGCGCACCTTGTCGGGGTGACTGCCCTTGCCGAGCCGCACGGCGGCGCGGGCGCGGTCTGCACCGGTGAGCGCCTGCCCGATGCGGTCTGCGTCCGCGGTGCGGGTCCACCGCTTGATCTCCGAGTTTCCAGATATGGCGTGGAAGCGGCTCGGTTCCGGCGATGGGGTGCGTTGCGTGGTCGACCCGTCCGATATCGCCCACGGGGTTGTCGTGGTGGCGGTGCAGGGTGAGCGCGGTCAGGTCCTGGGACCACGACACCGGTAGCGATCCGCGGGACCGTCCTCAGTGGATCCGATGGTGGAAGCCAGGGTGGTCCCCACCGAAAATCGTTCTTACTGTGCGCTGGCGCCGCCTCCGCGCTGCAACATTTCGTCGTTCCCGCATTCCGCGGTGACGTCGGCCGTCGCATGGGCCGCGGCGAGGAAGTCGTCGACCACCGGCGAGGCGCGCGATGCCGCCACCGCGATGAACACCTGGTCGGGCGCCAGGTCCAGGACGGGTACGTAGCTGATCTGCGGATGTGAGTAGAACACGGTCGCCGAACGGGCCAGGAACGAGATTCCCCCGCCTGCGGCTACGTGTTCGAGCGTCTCGTCGACCCCGAGTGCCAGGTATCCGGCGTTGGGGTGGGGGCGCCTGGTGGGCTGGGTGCCCTTGTCCGCGTGCCAGACCAGTGGTTCGCCTGCCAGGTCCGCCTCGGTGATCTGCTCCTTGCCCGCCAACCGGTGGCCGACGGGCAGCACCGCCACCCGCGGCTCGCTGTAGAGCGGGGTGACGCGCAGGCCGGTCTCGTCGATGGGCAGCCGCACGTAGCCGGCGTCGATGCGGCCGTCCAGCAGCATCGCGGCCTGCTCGTCCCCTTCGATCCGCCGCATGTCCACGATCACGCTCGGGTGCCGCAGGGCGAACTTCCGTACCGCCGGGGTGACCGCGATGCCCGCCCGGAAACCGACCATCAGCCGCCGGCTGCCGCGCGCGGCCACGGTCACCCGGCGGCGGACGTTTCACAACGCCACGCCGCCGGAAGACAGCGAGGTGATCGCCGTCGGGGTGCGGGCGCTCGCCAGGGGAACGTGGGGATTCACTGCTCATACGGCCTGGGATCCGGAGACTGTGGCCCAGCTCGGAC
>CBIMJO010001154.1:0-3971 GCA_966244135.1 uncultured Actinocrispum sp.
CCCGACGTCTTCGAGCTGGTGCGCGGCCGGACCGCCACCGCCCAGGCGTATCAGCGGCTCGCGGACCTCGACCTGGCCCTGGACGGCGCCCGCCGATGACCTCCGTCTCCCCGGACACGAAACAGTTGTGGCGCACCGCACGCGGTCCGGTCCTCATCGGCGCCGCCATCCTCGTGGCCGCCATCGTGATCACTTTGCTGACCAGCAAGGGAAACACCGACGCCACCGACCCGGACTCGGTGGCCCCGGACGGAGGCCGCGCGGTCGCCCGCCTGCTTCAGGGCTACGGCGTCCAGATCGTCAAGGTCGACAACCTCCAGGCCGCCAAGGCCGCCGTCACCGGTGACACAACGCTCCTGGTGACCCGGCCCGACTGGGTGGGCGCCGACGAGTGGAAAACCTTGCGCGGCAAGGACACCATCCTGATCACTCCCACCGAGGACACACTGGGCGCGATCGCACCGGATGTGTCCATTCAGGACAGAGCCGGGTCCGGCACCCGCGACCCGGACTGCGATTTCGGCCCCGCGAAGGCCGCCGGCCGGGCCAAGATCGGCACCGTCGCCTACCGGGCAAGGAACTCCTGCTACGGCGGGACTCTGGTGCCGCTCGAAGGCGTCACCCTGCTCGGCGACGCGACCCCACTGTCCAATGCGGCCCTGGACGAGGACGGCAACGCGGCCCTCGCGCTGAGACTGCTCGGCCAGCACCAGAAGCTCGTCTGGTACCTGCCTAGCCTGGCCGACGCCAGTGCGTCCGGTGGCCAACGGTCCATTTACGACCTGATCCCGCCCGGCTGGGGCTACGCCGTGATCGAGATCATCATCGCGGTGCTGCTGTTCATGGTGTGGCGCGGCCGAAGGCTCGGCCCGGTCGTCACCGAACCGCTGCCGGTCGTCGTCCGTGCCGCGGAGACGACCGAAGGCCGTGCGCGCCTCTACCGCCGCGCGCACGCCACGGACCACGCGGCGGACGCGCTGCGCCGGGCCGCGGTGAACCGGCTGATCCCCATGCTGGGCCACACTTCCGAGGCCGCGGTGGTGGAGCGGATCGCTGAGCGCACCGGGCGGCCCGCCGCGGAGGTCCACGCGATCCTGTACGGTCCGGCACCAGCAGGCGAGCAAGCCCTTGTCCACCTGGCGGATGCCCTGGACGCCCTGATCAACGAGGTCCGAACGACATGACGGAGAGTTCCCGCGCGGCGCTGGTGGCGCTGCGCGCCGAGGTCGGCAAGGCGGTGGTCGGCAACGACGGCGCGGTCACCGGCCTGATCATCGCCCTGCTGTGCCGGGGGCACGTGCTCATCGAGGGCGTGCCGGGTGTGGCGAAAACGTTGCTGGTGCGGGCTTTGGCCGCGGCTCTGGACCTGAAGTGCACGCGCGTGCAGTTCACCCCCGACCTCATGCCGGGCGACGTCACCGGGTCCATTGTGTACGACCCGAACAAGGCGGATTTCGCGTTCCGCGAGGGCCCGGTGTTCACCAGCCTGCTGATCGCCGACGAGATCAACCGCACGCCACCGAAGACGCAGTCGGCGCTGCTGGAGGCGATGGAGGAACGGCAGGTCTCGGTCGACGGCACGCCAAGGCCGCTGCCCGACCCGTTCATCGTGATCGCCACGCAGAACCCGGTGGAGTACGAGGGAACCTACCCGCTGCCGGAGGCGCAGCTGGACCGGTTCCTGCTCAAGCTGACCATGCCGACACCGTCGCGTGAGGACGAGGTCACCATCCTCACGCGGCACGCGACCGGCTTCGATCCCCGCGACCTCAGCCACATCAGCGCCATCGCCGGGAAATCCGACCTGGACGCCGGACGAGCCGCGGTCCGGTCGCTGACCGTGCACGAGCAGGTGATCGGTTACGTCGTGGACATCTGCCGCGCCACCCGCAACTCCCCCGCCGTCCGGCTCGGTGTGTCCCCGCGTGGCGCGACCGCGCTGCTGGCCGCGGGCCGGGCGTGGGCGTGGCTGTCCGGCCGCGACTACGTGACCCCGGACGACATCAAGGCGTTGGCGCGCCCGGCTTTGCGGCACCGGCTGGAGCTGCGGCCGGAGGCGGAGCTGGAGGGCGCCACCGCCGACGGGGTACTGGACGGCGTGCTCGCGGCCGTGCCGGTTCCCCGCTGACGCCATGGCCATCACCGGCCGGGTCGGCCTGCTAGCACTGCTAGGCGCTGTCATCGTTGGGTTTTTCGCGCCCTCGACCGGCGGCGTCGTGCTCGTCACGGCCGTGATCGTGCTAGCGGTGCTAGCCGACCTAGCATTGGCCGGATCCGTTCGGGCCCTGCGGTTTTCCCGGACCGGCGCTCAGTCCGCGCGCCTCGGCGACACCGCCGAGGTCGGCCTGACCATCGAGAATCCAGGCCGGGCAAGGGTTCGCGGTGTGCTGCGCGATGCCTGGCCACCGAGCGCGGGCGCCGTCGACCGGCACAGGATCGACATTTCCGGCCAGGGCAGGCAAACGGTGACCACCGCACTCACGCCGACCCGACGCGGTGACCGCAAAGCCGACCGCATCACCGTTCGCGCCTACGGCCCGCTGGGACTGGCTGCGCGACAGGGATCGCACGAGGTGCCGTGGACAGTCCGTGTGCTGCCACCATTCCACAGCCGCAGGCACCTGCCTTCGCGGCTGGCCAGGCTCCGCGAACTCGACGGACGACTCGCAACGCTGGCACGCGGCCAGGGTACCGAGTTCGACTCGCTGCGGACCTATGTGGCCGGTGATGACGTCCGCTCGATCGACTGGCGTGCAACGGCTCGCGCGTCCGACGTGATGATCCGGACCTGGCGGCCGGAACGCGACCGGCACCTGATGGTCGTCCTCGACACCGGCCGCACCTCAGCGGGCCGCGTCGGCGACATGCCCCGCCTCGACGCCACAATGGACGCCGCCCTCCTGCTGGCCGCCCTCGCCGCACGGGCCGGTGACCGCGTCGACTTCATCGCCTACGACCGCAGGATCCGGGCCAGCGTCCAGGGCTCCTCGGCCGCGGACCTGTTGCCCTCCTTGGTGAACAGCATGGCCCCGCTCGAACCGGAGCTCGTCGAGTCGGACGCCCGCGGGATCGTCGCCGAAGTCCTGCGCCGCAGCCGCCGCCGCTCGCTCGTCGTGCTGCTCACCGGCCTCGACCCGGATCCCGTGCAGCAGGGCCTGATGCCCGTTCTCAGCGCCCTGACATCCCGGCACCTCGTGCTCCTGGCCAGCGTCACCGACCCACGAGTCGCCGAGATGGCCGAGGCCCGAGGCGACGCCGAAGCCGTCTACGACGCGGCCGCAGCCGCCCGAGCCCTCCAGGAACGCCAACACATCGCCGCCCTGCTGCAACGCCGAGGCGTCGAAGTCGTCGACGCGACCCCCGACGACCTCGCCCCGGCCCTGGCGGACAGATACCTGGCCCTCAAGGCCGCAGGCCGCCTCTAGGTCGCGGCAGGAAGGGTGTCCTCGGCGTAGCGTGCGTCGATGTCGCCGGTCTCACCGGCTTTCGCGGCCCGGCGCCCGAGAATGAACACATACGCCAGGAACAGCAGCTCGACCAGCACACCGATACCGATCCGCACCCAGGTCGGCCAGCCCGAAGGCGTCACGAACCCTTCAATGGCCCCGGAAATCGCCAGCACGCAAGCCAGCCCGAGCACCACGACGACCACCGACCGGCCTTCCTCGGCCAACGCCCGGGCCCGCGTCCGGCCCCGGGGATCGATGACGGTCCACCCCAGCCGCATGCCGATCCCAGCCGCCACGAACACCGCGGTCAGCTCCAGCAACCCATGCGGCACAAGCAACCCGAAGAACAACGCGCCCCGCCCCGCGGACACCATCAGGCCCACGCCCACGGCGAGGTTCAAAGCGTTGACCCACACCATGTACACCGTCGGGATCCCGAGCAACACGCCCAGCAGCAACGCCCCCGCCGCGACCCAGGCGTTGTTCGTCCACACCCCCGTGGCGAACGAGGCAGCGGGACTG
>CBIMJO010001155.1:0-3970 GCA_966244135.1 uncultured Actinocrispum sp.
CCGCCGAGGTCACGGCTTCCTACACCGCCGAGGGGCCGCGTCGCCGCCGCAGGCGCCGCAGTGGGGTCGAGGTATCGCCGGACACCGCCGACGGCTCCTGAGTACGTTTGAGGCAGTGAGTAGCGCGAGCTAGGAGGAACGGCGTGCCGGAGTCGGACGGGCACGAGCCGGGCACGTCGCCGGCGGAGGACGTCCTGGACGGGCCGGTGCCCGAGGAGCCCCGCCGGGACCCGAGGACGTCGTTCCACCGGCCGCGGGACTTCATCGCGATCGTGGTGCTGGTCGTTGTCGTCGTGGCCGGTGGCGTGCTGATCGGCACGTCCAGCGACATCGCGGCGACCACTTCACAGACCGCGGCCGACGGCATCGTCGAGGTGCCCGAGGAACCGGCCACGCTGCCGCCGGCGTTCGGTGAGACCTGGCGCGCCGAGAGCGGCGCCACGCCGGTCCCCGTCGTCGCCGGTGGGACGGTCGTGACCGGCAACGGCAACGAGGTGATCGGCCGCGACGCGCTGACCGGCGAGCAGCGGTGGCGTTATGCCCGGAACATCCCGTTGTGCACGGTCGCCACGGGCTGGGCGCAGCCGGTTCCGATGGCGGTCGCGGTGTTCCGCCGGACCGAGACGGACCTGCCCGCCGGTGCGCGCTACAAGGACGGGAACTGCAGCGAGGTCACCACGCTGAAGAGCACGTCCGGCGAGCGCGACCATCAGCGCAACGGCGACGCCGAGCTGGGCACGCGGCTGCTGTTCGACGGCACGCACATGACCGCGACCGGCAAGCGGCTGATCAACACGTGGCGCAGCGACATGGTGCTGACCATGGAGTATGGCAGCGTGCCGGACCCGGTGAACCCCGGCAAACAGCCGCGGCCGGACTGCAACTACGGCTCCGTCGCGGTGGCGTCCGGGCGGATCGGCGTGATCGAGCGGTGCCCGTCCAAGACGGACCCGACGCTGTTCGACAACGACCGGCTGTCGGTCTACAAGCCGACCGCGAAGGACAGTGACACCCCGACGGTCGACTTCAGTATTCCGTTGGGCACCACCGGTTCCCGCATTCTCGCGGTCACCGAGCCGCGCCCGGTCTGCGGGGACACCTGCCCCAAGTACGTCGCGGTCGCCGAGCCGGCGCCGTCGCGGATCGAGGTGTTCGACGAGGCCGGCAAACCGGTCGCCGCGTACCCGGTCTCGGTACCGGACTCGGACTTCAAGGGCGACCCGCCCGGTCAGGCGGTGTGGTCCACCAAGGGCACGGCCGCGCTGTTCTGGTTCACCGGCAGCAAGACGATCGCGCTGTCGCTGACCGATCTGCGTCCGATGTGGACGGTCGATGACACTCTCGGGCCGGGTGCGGTGATGGCCGGGTACCTGCTGGTGCCGGTCAAGGACGGGATCGCGGTGATCGACCAGAACACCGGCGCCCGGGTGGCGACGGCGCCGGTGAACCGCCAGGGTTACACCGGGCCGGTGCAGTCCGCGGTGGTCGGCCCGATCCTCCTGGAACAGCGCGGCTCGACCTTGGTGGCACTGCGATGAACCTGTACCAGCTGACTCCCTGTCGGGCGACGCGGGTGGAGCTGACCGGCCGGTACGGCCCGGTGCCCGCGCTGCGGTGCCCGGCGTCGGCGGATGCCCCGATCATCCTGCTGGTGCCGGGATACACGGGGTCCAAAGAGGACTTCGCGCCGTTGCTGGACCCGATCGCGGACGCCGGGCTGGAGCCGATCGCCATCGACCTGCCCGGGCAGTTCGGCGCGGGCGGGCCGCCGGATCCGGACGCGTACCTGCCCGCGCCGCTGGGCGCCGTGGTGTCCGAGCTGGTCGGGAAGCTGGCCGCTGAGGGCCGTTCCGTTGTGCTGCTTGGACATTCGTACGGTGGCTTGGTTTCGCGGGCGGCTGTGCTCGCGGGTGCACCGGTTCGCGGGCTGACTTTGCTGAGCTCGGGACCGAGTGAGCTGCCGGCCGGGCCCCGGCGGCAGATGCTGGACTTGGCCGAGCAGGTGCTGCAGACCCACGGGCTGCCCGCGCTGGTGCAGATGCGGGATCTGATGGAGCGGCAGAACCCGGTGTGGGCGGCGCAGCCGGACGCGTTGAAGGACTTCTACCGGGACCGGTTCCGGTCGACCAGCCTGGAATCGTTGGTGGGCATGGCGATGGGGCTGCGGTCCGAACCGGATCTCGTTGACCCGCTGGCCCGCACGTTGGAAACGCTCGGCGCCCCGTGCCTGGTCGCGTGCGGTGCCGAGGATGACGCCTGGCCCGTTTCCACGCAGCGCGACATGGCCGAACGCCTCGACGCGGACTTCGCGGTCATCCCCGACGCCCGCCACTCACCACCGACCGAGACCCCGCAGGCCCTGCTGAGCATCCTGTTGCCCACCTGGCGAAGCTGGCTCTAGGTCCACCAGAACAACACCAGCAGCGCGACAACAACCGCCCCCACCCCAGCGCCGGCCACCAACGCACCCCTCCCCGTGCGCCGGTCCACCTGCCGCTGGGCGACGACAGCCAACCCCGCCCCCACCACATGCCCGATGAGCACAACAACCCCCAGCCCGGGCACCCCGCGGGTCCACGAAATCACTTCCAGCACGAACACGACCGCCGCGAGGATCACCACCCCGGCGGCCATCGCCCCGGCCAGCTCACGCCAGAACCCTGACCGCTTGGGGGGTTCCGGAGCGGCGCTCTTCGACTGGTGTTCAGGGAAGGGAATGGTCGCGGCGTTGGCGGGACCAGGCTGGGTGCCGGGGAACGGCTGCCGTTCAGGATCTTGCTGCTTGCCAGGGAACGGCTGCTGGTCAGGACCCTGGTGCTTGCCGGGGAACGGCTGCTTCCCGCCCGCAGGCCACGCGATCGTCCGCCCATCCCCCTGAGCCGCCTCAGGCAAACTCACTGTCGCGCCCTCACCAGGAACGGCCGCATCGCGCCCAGGCAGGCTCACGGTCGTGCCCTCAGCGGACACCCGCCCTGCCGAAGACCGGGCGCCTCCTTCGGCAGCCCGCCACTCCGGAGCGTCGCGATCGGCGCCACCGGTAGCCCGCCCCGCATCGGCGGCCGTACGCCCGAGCCTGGCCGCTGCCCGCCCAGGCAGACCCACAGTCGCTCCTTCAGGAAAGATCGGCCCTGCCGAAGGCCGGGCGCCCCTTGGCTCCCCTTCGGCAGCCCGCCGCTCACGCCCCTCAGGGACATCGCGATCGGCACCGCCAGAGACCCGCCCAGGCAGACCTACAGTCGTCCCTTCAGCAGTTCGCCGCTCACGCCCCTCAGGAACATCCCGATCGGCACCGCCAGAGACCCGGCCAGCCTCGGCAGCCCCGCGTCCCAGCTTGCCCGCTGCCTGCCCCGGCAGGCCTACAGTCGCCCCATCAGCAGGGTCGCGATCGACGCCACTGGAAGCACGGCCAACCGCCCCAGGCAAGCCTGCAGTCGTCCCTTCAGCGGTTCGCCGCTCAACAGCGTCGCGATCGGCACCGCTAGAAACCCTGCCAGCCTCGGACGCCCTACGCCCCAGCTCGCCGCGCGCCTGCCCAGGCAGGCCTGCAGTCGCCCCATCAGCCGAGATCCTGGTGGTGGCCGCAGGCCGGGCATCCCCTTCGGCAGCTCGCCGTTCACGGCGCTCAACAGCAGTCGGCTCAGCCGGAGGCCAGGCGCCTTTCGCTTGCACCGCACCACCCGGCTGCTCACGGCCCTCAGCGCCAGCCCGCTCAGCCTTAGGCCGAACACCTCGCGCGTCCCTCCCGCGCTCGTGCCCCTCACCGGCGGTCGGCTCAGCCGGGGGCCAGCCGCCTTTTGCTTGCGCCGCAACAGGTGGCCACGCGGGGCTGCTGACCTTCCCGGTGCGTTGAGGCACGGTTGGGGTGGGGGCAGGAGAGGCTGGGAGTTCGTCAGTGGCGAACTCGTCCGGGTGGGGGTCGCGGGGTGGGCTCACTGCGGGAGCAACCCCCAGGGGGTGATGGGTGGGCCGG
>CBIMJO010001156.1:0-3965 GCA_966244135.1 uncultured Actinocrispum sp.
GGCCGGGACAGCTGGACGAATCCCAGCCACTACACGGCCATGCCCAGCATGCACGTGGGCTGGTCGCTGTGGTGCGCGTTCGCCGTGTGGTCTGCGCTCCGGGGCACGCATCCACGCCTGGCCCTGTTGTCGTGGCTGTTCCCGCTGCTCATGGTGGCTGACGTGCTCACCACAGGGAACCACTACGTTCTCGACATCGTCGGCAGCATCACGCTGCTGGCCGTGTCGATCCTCGCCGCGTCGATATGGGGCCGCCTCGTCGAGCGCTGGCGCCGGTCCAAGGCTGGTGTTGAGCAGCCTGGTTGATTAAGTCTCGCGCGGATCACGCCTCGCTCTCCTAGGCTTCTGGGACGCGCCATCGCGGCGGTTGTTGGTGAAGGGGTGGGATGGCCATCAGGTGGCTGAAGCGAAGCGGGTGTCGCTGCGATCCGCAGTGGCCGTCGCTGGTGACAGAGCAACACGGCTACTCGATGCCTGCGATTCCGTCCGAGAACGGCAGTCCGTGGACGTTGATGAACGACCTTCGCGCGACGTGCGAGGGCTGTGGTGCCACCTACCCTGGGAACTTCGTGATAGCGCCGGGTACGCCACCTCCGTTCACGTGGTCGCGGGAACCGAAGAATTCGGTGTGTACGTGTGAGCCACCGACCCGATCTGCAGCTGATCGCCATGGAGGCGGGTGAGTGCAGTGGTCCTGCCGGTGGCATCACAACGGTGCGCAGCCGGGCAGTGCCGGGTCAGAGGGCTTTGGCCGAGTGGCCGAGACGTAGAGCCGAGACGAGGAAGAACACACCGCCGACGGCTGCGTATCCGGCCAGGGTGACCAGTGAAGCGTTGGGCTGCGCGGCTTGCAGGACGAAAGTCGTTCCGGCGATGGTGGACAGGGCGCCGCTGATGATCATCGCCCATTGACCGCCGAGCGTACGCCGGGTGAGGCCGACGACCAGTTGGGTGAGGCCCGATACGACTGCCCAGGCTCCCCACACCCGCAATACCGCGGGGATACCGGACGCGGCAGCGAAGGCGAGGCCGATGCCGGCGAGCCCGCTGATCAGGATGTTCACGTACAGGCCCAGCGCGGGTTTGGTGGCCTGGGATGAGCGAACGTCGATGAGGGCGGCGGCAACGTCGAACAGCGGGTACAACACGAGCAGCGTGACGCTGATCGGCCCGAGCCGTGAGGCGCTGGTGAACAGCAGACCGGCCCAGACCAGGGCGAATCCGAAACGAACGAAGTACAAGCGTCGCAAGGCAGGCGCGATGGTGGCGGAAGCGGCGACGGTACTGGCAGCCACGAGGGAACTCCTTGGATGTTGGTAAGACCTGCAGACCTTGAGGAACTGCCAGGGTCCGGAGTGAGGAGAACGTTCGGTCTCTTTCGAGAGTGTCACGTCTTCGCGGTCACGTCAAGAACGAACGTTCTATCTGCTAGGGTGTTGATGATGACGAACGTCCACGGCCAGTCCTCCGAAGCGCGGTCACGCCTGCTCAGCACGGCGACCCGCCTCTTTTACCTGGAGGGGATCCACTCTGTCGGCGTGGACCGGATCGTTGCCGAGGCGAAGGTCACCAGGGCGACCCTGTACCGGCACTTCCCCGGCAAGGACGACCTGATCGTGTGCTATCTGCAGGAGGCCGACCAGGCCATCCGCAGTCAGGTAGCCGCCATCGTGGCCCGTGGCTTGCCGGCGCCCGACACCCTGCGGGCCATCGCCGAGTCCATCGCGGCGGGCATCCGGTCCCCCGGCTTCCGCGGCTGCGCCTTCCTCAACGCCGCGGCGGAGTATCCGGACCCGGCCCATCCCGTGCACAAAGCCGTCCTCGCCCACCGCCATTGGTTCTCGCACACGATCACCGAAGTGCTGGCCCGCATTGGTGGCGCACCGGCTGAACCCGCCGCCCGGCACTTCGTCCTGTTGCGAGACGGGGCGATGGCCACCGGCTGCCTGTCCGACCCCGAACCGATCTGTGACACCTTCCTCCAGGGGGTCGAGGCCCTGCTGCAGCTCCAGGTCGCGTTCGTGTCTTCGCCGGGCGCGGCACAAGGCTGACTCACAGCCGTCGGTATAGGGTTGCCGGTGGTCAGCGGCTGAGCAAAGGGCCGGTGTACCAACCGAAACTGGCGGCTGGGGAGGAAAGCGATGGATTCACGGGCGAGTTTCACCGCGGAGACGGTCGCGTTGCAACGCGCGTTCGAGTCGAAACGCCCGGCGGACAGCCGATTGTTCGACGACCCGTACGCCGACGCGTTCCTACGCCCGGCGTTTCGCACCTTGGTGGCCGCCAGTGGGGTGACCGGAGTGCGGCGGCTGGCCACCGGTCTGTACGACGCGTTCGCCGGGCCGGGTCCACGGCCGTCGGCGATCGCCCGCACCAAGGTCATCGACGACGCGTTGGCCGATGCCGAGGCGGCGCAGTGTGTCCTGCTGGGCGCCGGTTATGACACCCGGGCGCATCGCCTGGAGACGTTGGCGGCCAAGCAGGTGTTCGAGGTGGACCACCCGTTGACGCAGGCCGCGAAGCGCCGGGTGATCGACGGACTGGATGTGTCGTGCGAACACGTCACCTATGTGCCGGTGGACTTCGAGACCGATGACCTGACCGAGCGGCTGGTCGAGTCCGGCTTCGACCGGGCGAAGCCGACGGTGTTCGTCTGGGAGGGCGTGACCAACTACCTCACCCCCGAGGCGATCGACGGCACACTGGCGGTGATCCACGACCTCGGGCACGCCGGGGGCACCCTGATCGTGACCTATGTGGACATCCGGGCGCTGGCCGAGCCCTCGCCGTTCCCCGAGGGCCGCCGCTGGGTGCGAGCGGTGGCCAAAGCCGGCGAGCCCTGGACCTTCGGCCTGCACCCCGACGAGGTGCAGGATTTCTTCGCCAAGCGAGGCTTCACACTGCGCTCCGATGTGTCCACACTGGACGCTGGCAGGCCCTGGTTCGAAGCGCAGCACCGCAACGAACACGCCTCCGCCCTCTACCGCGTCGCCGTCACCGAGATCACCGCACTCCCCCAGCCCTGATCGCCGAGGCGTTCCTTGCCCTGACACCGACGTCAACGGCTACTGTCGGCCTCATGGACGAACGCGCCACCCTGCTCGCCTGTGACCAGGACTTCTTCGACGCATTGGTCGCCGCCGACGGCACCGGGCTGGCCCAGCTGCTCGCCGACGACTTCATCCTGGTCGGCATCGCCGACGGAGCCGTGGTCACCAAGACCGGCCTGCTGGGCGCGGTGTCCTCCGGCGCGGTCGTTTTCCCAGCGGTGCGGTCGTTCCCGGACGAGGCCGTCGTCCGGGTGATCGGCGAGGTGGGGGTGGTCGTGGGCCGGACCGCCATGACATTCACCGGCTCGGACGGAACGGAGTTCACCGCCGGGAGCAGGTACACCCATGTCTACGCCCGTGCCGAGAGCTCCTGGCGGCTGGTTTCCGCGCAGGGCACCGAGATCAGGTGCTGATCGGGAAGTCGTTGGCCGCGGGGTGAATCAGTGACCAGGCGACGTCGTCGGTCCCGTACGCGTTCTTGAGCCTCGGCAGGGATTCCCAGCCGCTGTCGCGGTTCTTGCCCTTGATCGACCTGGCCAGTTCCTGGTCGGCCAGGCCGTCGAAGCCGTGCACGGCGACCTGGCGGGCGGGGGTGTCGGTGTCGACGGCCCGCAGGTACGCCAATCCGAGCGCGGTGCGCGGGTCCGACCCGTGGTAGCCATGTCGGCGCTTCCCGAGGTACCAGGTCAGCACGGGGAATACGACCCACCCGGCGAGCGCGAGCCCCAGCGAGGTCTGGTACGCACTGGTCCCGAAGTCACCTGCGCCCATCATCACGTACGTCACCGGCGCCACCGTCGCCAGTACGACGAGCGCACGCCTCTGTGGTTCCCACTGGCGCCGCATCGGGCGGACCACCAGCCCGCGGTCGGCCAGATGCCCGTACACGCTACCGAAGATCAGCCCACCGAGAGC